>DASVQP010000076.1 GCA_036389135.1 Longimicrobium sp. | reverse complement strand
GTGCCGCCGTGCGTGCGAGGGTCGAGGAAAGACGGTTGTTCAAGAGGTGCCTCCAGGAGCAGAGGTAGGAGTTCCGGACGGGACCGCGACGCGGCACACCGGGCGGTGCGCAGCGGTGGCGCCGCACTGTGCGGAGCCACGGACTACATCAGCAAGATCATCTGCGACAGGCCCGGGCGAAAGACTGAAAACGGCCTCCGCTCGAAAACGGCAATACCATGCATAACGCACCACTGAGCGGAACTCACACATTATTCTGGTTGGCGGTGCTGCGGCCGTGAAGGCTTCCGCGGCCCCGCTGTCGTGCACGGGCGGGAGCGATTATTCTACGTGAAGTGAGCCGGGGCGCCGGATCGCGCGGGGCGTGATTGGGTTGCGGTGAGCCGGTGCGAGGCGGCTGGATCTGCTGTCACACGCACTTTTTGGTGTTACCGCGGATTGGCGGCTCGGGAACTTGTATGCCGCCCGGTGCGAAATCGGATTCGGGGTTCTCGGTTCGGTACGCTTCGCGCTCCACCCGCCTACTACGTTGCAGGGGCACTCGATGACTCCCGATCCGTCCAAAGACAGACTGGAGGATCTCGTACGCGAGATTCGCGAGCAGTTGCGAAGGCTCGGACCCCTGCCCGGCCCGTGGTGGGCACGCGTTCTGAATCACCAGCTCACGGCCGTGGTCGTTGGGTTTCTCCTGACGTGGTGTTTGGGAGTGCTTCTCACCGATCGCATCACACAGGCGCGGACAGAGGTCCGAGAGCGGGAGGAGCGTGCGCGCGTGACCAGCGAAGCCAGGCTCATGGCGGTGCAAAGTTTTTCTGCGCAACTCGAAGAGCGGCGAGTGCGTGCCGAGTTGCTGCTGTCGGCGCTCCGGCGCAACCTCGATCTCCCCGAACTGATGGCGAGAAGGGCGGCTTACGTACAGGCGTATGTCGAATGGGAGAAGCACCGTCAAAGCAATCTTCTCACCGTGCGCCGCGTTACGGATGCGTCGGAGCAGTCGCCGTACGAAGTGCCGCTCAGCAAGCTCGGCGACTTGCAGCGCCTCGTGGACGAGCAACTTACCGCCGCGTACGACCGGCGGCTGCAGCGACGCGACGCCGGTGACCTGGCGAGGGCAGATAGCGCGCTGAAGGCCAGTGCCCGGTGCGGCCACGAGATCGTGTACGCGCTTCATCAGTATGTGGCCGAGCGCACCGTGCCATCTTCGCCCGGCGCCACGGCGGACACCACCTCCGCGAATCAAACGCTCCCCGGGCTCTCCGAAACCGTAATGACGCATCTGAATGACAGGTGTTCCACTAACCCTAGCTGGCCGTCGGGCCCCGCGGTGGCTCCGTGATCCAGTGAGCCGCATACCTCGGGCGGTCCGCGTAGCGCCTCTGCTCATGTCGCTCCTGCTCCTGAGTGTGCGGGCGAACGCGCAGCGACTGAGACCGCCGATAACGTACAGGGAGCTAGAGGTTCCGATCTGCGTCATCAAGAATGATCAGCTTGAGTTGGTATATGTAGCCGAGACTGTGTATCGCAACGAGCGGGATACGGTGCTCGCTGGCGTTACGCCCACCATCCTTTTTGCTGACGCGTATCCGCCCGGCGCGGCTTACGCATTCCACAGTAGGTGGTGGAGGCGGAAAGCATCGATTCCATTCCACGGACGATCCTACGTGCAGGTAGGTGAGCCGCGGTATCTCGGCATTGGAGAATTGCGTCCCACCGAGGCAACGGTTTGGGGCGTCCGGATCTACATGCTGAAGAACGAACCGGCGGTGCCGGTACCTCAACGAATCGCGGTGCCCATCCGCCCGGGGTGCGTGTTCCAGCTTTACCGCCTGGGCTGGGGCGCACGCTCCGACACCGAGTTGAGGGCGCGGCGCGTCAGGCTCGCGTTGGGACTCCGCCTTGTTCGGAGCGGGCGCGAAGTGAACAGGCGCTACGGGATGCAATCACATCCTGGCACCGCATAATGAGCTGGCGGATGAGGACGCGCCGGCTTCCGTGCCGTATGGAGGCCGGGCTTCGCCTGATGCCAACACTCAGGTCTCCCGATCTCACGTGATGGAGCCGACGGGTGTCGCCCGGATGCGGCACTCGTCGGCGTACCGCTGTGCCCGCTTGACATCTCCCCCGCGCGCGGGGCACCTTTCGCCCCATGACCGAAACGATCAAGGCTTCGCCGCACCAGGAGCTTCTGGAGCGCTTCCGGGCGGGGCAGCGCGTCGCCCTGGCCCGCGCCATCTCGCTGGTGGAGGACACGCGCCCCGGCTTCGAGCGGCTCCTCCACGAGCTGCACGCCGACCTGGGGCGTGCGCAGCGCATCGGGATCACGGGGCCGCCGGGCGCCGGCAAGTCGACCCTCACCTCCAAGCTCGCCATGATGTACCGCGAGCGCGAAGAGCGGGTGGGGATCGTGGCCGTGGACCCGTCGTCCCCCTTCACCGGGGGAGCGCTGCTGGGCGACCGCATCCGGATGAACAACATTTCCACCGATCCGGGGGTGTTCATCCGCTCGATGGCCACCCGCGGGGCGCTCGGCGGCCTGGCCACCACCAGCAAGGAAGTCGCCGACCTGCTGGACGCCTTCGGCTTCGTGCGCGTCATCCTGGAGACGGTGGGGGTGGGGCAGACGGAGCTGGACATCGCGGGGACGGCCGACACCAGCGTCGTCGTGCTGGTGCCGGAGAGCGGCGACTCCATCCAGGCCATGAAGGCGGGGCTGATGGAGATCGCGGACGTCTTCGTCATCAACAAGGCTGACCGGCCGGGAGCGGACAAACTGGCGCAGGAGATCGAGGTGATGCTCCACATGCGGCTGGGCGACATGCCGGCCTCGGCGGGGCACCACGGCGTCTCGCTGAAGACGGTGCAGAAGCATGCCCGCGAGGGATTGCGCGCCCACGCGCGCGATGAGGGCGGATGGGCGATCCCCGTCATCCGCACCGTCGCGCAGAGCGGCGAGGGACTTGAAGAGCTGCAGCGAACGCTCGACCGCCATCAGGTGTATCTGAACGAGTCCGGCGAGCTGTCTCGCCGGCGCCAGCACCGCCTTGCCGAGCGGGTGCGCGCCGTGGTGGAGCGGCGGTTGCAGCGTCTGGTGTGGGAGCGGGGGAACGGGGACGAGATCCTCCGCGCCTCCCTCGCCGCCCTGGAAGCGGGGACCGACTCGCCGTACACCGTGGCGGAGCGTATCGTGGGTGAACTTGGGGTGCCAACCCGGTAGGGGAGAATCATCATGAGCGTAGTGGAGCAGCGCGTGCCGCCGGCCGACCTCCTGGAGCAGATCCGCCAGAAGGAGCGGGAGCTGGAATCCCTGCGCAGCGGGCTCGCCGCCTGGGAGGGCGCCTACGAGCGGGCCGCCAAGCGCGACGACAGCTTCACCAGCGTGAGCGGCGTGGAGGTGGAGCCGCTCTATACCCCGCTGGACCGCCCCGAGCCGTCGCCCGAGGAGGCGCGCTACTACAACGAGAAGGTGGGGCTCCCCGGCGAGTTCCCCTTCACGCGCGGGCCGTACGGCACCATGTACCGCACGCGCTTCTGGACGATGCGCCAGTTCGCCGGCTTCGGCACCGCCGAGGAGACGAACGAGCGCTACCACTTCCTGCTGCAGCGCGGGCAGACGGGGCTCTCGGTTGCCTTCGACTTTCCCACGCTGATGGGCTACGACAGCGACCATCCCCGCTCGCTGGGCGAGGTGGGGAAGTGCGGCGTGGCCATCTCGTCGCTGGACGACATGGAGACTCTCTTCGCCGGGATCCCGCTGGACCAGGTCTCGGTGTCGATGACCATCAATGGCCCGGCCATCATCCTCTTCGCCTTCTACATCGTGGCGGCGGAGAAGCAGGGGATCTCGGCCGACAAGCTGCGCGGCACCGTCCAGAACGACATCCTCAAGGAATACCAGGCGCAGCACGCCTGGGTGTACCCGCCGGAGCCGGCGCTGCGGCTGGTGATCGACATGTTCGAGTGGGCGTCGAAGAACGCGCCCAAGTACAACCCGATCTCCATCAGCGGCTACCACATCCGCGAGGCGGGCGCCACCGCCGCGCAGGAGCTGGCGTACACGCTGCGCAACGGCTTCGAGTACGTGGAGCGCGGGATCGCGCGCGGGCTGGACGTGGACGACTTCGCGCCGCGGCTTTCCTTCTTCTGGGACGTGCACAACGACTTCTTCGAGGAGATCGCCAAGTTCCGCGCCGGCCGCCGCATCTGGGCGCGCCACCTGCGCGACAAGTACGGCAGCAAGAACCCGGAGAGCTGGCGCCTGCGCACCCACGCGCAGACGGCGGGCGTGACGCTGACGGCGCAGCAGCCGGAGAACAACATCGTGCGCGTGGCCTACCAGGCGATGGCGGCGGTGCTTGGCGGCACGCAGTCGCTGCACACCAACTCGATGGACGAGACGCTGGCGCTCCCCACCGAGAAGGCGGTGCAGATCGCCCTCCGCACGCAGCAGATCCTGGCGCACGAGACGGGTGTGGCCAACACCATCGACCCGCTGGCCGGCTCCTACTACCTGGAAGCGCTCACCGACCAGATGGAAGCCGAGGCGGAGGCGATCTTCGCCGAGATCGACGGGATGGGCGGGGTGGTGCCGGGAATCGAGCGGGGCTACTTCCAGCAGCAGATCGCGCGCTCGGCGATGCGCCAGCAGATCGAGATCGAGCGCAACGAGCGTGTCATCGTGGGTGTGAACCACTATACCATCGAGGGCGAGAAGATCGACATCCCGCTCCTCAAGGTGGGCGAGGAAGCGGAGCGCCGCCAGCGCGAGCGGATGGCCGCCATGCGCGCCCGCCGCGACCAGGCCGAGGTCGATCGCACGCTCCAGGTGCTGCAGGATGCCGCCCGCGCCGGCGAAAACGTCGTGCCCGCCCTGCTGGACGCGGTGAGGGCGTACGCCACGCTCCACGAGATCCGCCACTCGATGGAAGCGGTGTTCGGGGCGTACCAGGAGCCGGTCTTCTTCTAAAATCGTAGCGTCGAAAAAGAACCTCCCCTCCGGTGCACCTCGCCGGAGGGGAGGTTTCTGCATGTACCGAAGGAACAGCGGGCCTCACACAGAGACACAGAGATGACAGCAAGGAGGGAAGAGGTTCTCCGTGTTCTTGTCGTTTCCTCTGTGGCTCTGTGTGAGGCCGCAGTTCTTCCACGGCGCGGGCGGGCGCAGTAGCTTCCTTTCTCCGGCGCACTAACGCACTCACGCACTAACGCACTTCTCTTGACCACACTCGCCACCCTCCTCCAGGGCCGCCTCCTCGCCGACCGCTACCGGATCGGTGAGGCGCTGGGCTTCGGGGGGATGGGCGCGGTGTTCCGGGCGCACGACGAGCGGCTGGGACGCGACGTGGCGGTCAAGGTGCTCACCGCCGCCTCCGCCGACCCGGCCGAGCAGGAGGTGCTGCGCGCCCGCTTCCGCCGCGAGGCCCGCGCCGCCGCCACCCTCCGCCACCCCAACGTGGTGACGGTGCACGACTTTGGCACCGATCCGGGGTCGGGGCTCGACTTCCTGGTGATGGAGCGGCTACCGGGCAAGGACGTGGCCGAGCGCATCGCCGCCGCCAACGGCCCGATGTCCACCGACGAGGCGCTGGAGATCGTGCGCGAGGCCGCGATGGGGCTGGCCGCGGGGCACCGCGTGGGGATCGTGCACCGCGACGTGAAGCCGCGCAACCTCTTCCTGGTCGCGGATCCGGTAGGCGGGTGGGAGGTCAAGGTGCTCGACTTCGGCATCGCGCAGCTCTCCGCGGGCGAGCAGCCGGAGACGCGCATCACGCAGCTCAGCCCATCGCCGTACACGCCGCGCTACGCCGCCCCCGAGCAGCTCGCCGCCTCGCCGCACCTCACCCCCGCGTGCGACGTGTACGCGCTGGGGATCGTCGCGCTGGAGATGCTCACGGGGCGCTACCCGGAGGGGATCAACAGCGCCGCGGACGACGCCGTCGCCGCCCGCGCCGTGGACGCGCTGCGCCCCCGCGTCGCCGTGCCGATGTGCGACGCGCTGCTGCGCATGCTCCGCCGCGATCCGCTCCAGCGCCCCGCGGACGCGGACGCCGTCCTCCGCCTTCTCGCCATCGTCCCGCCCGCGCCCCCGGCCCTGGACGCCGCGCCGACGCTGGCGTATCCGCCGACGCCACCGGTCCCGTCCCCCCCGGTCGTGTCGCCGATTCCGCAGCCGGTGGTGCCGCCGCCGATCCCAGTGCATGCCTACGCGCCGCAACCGCACGCGCCGCAGCCGGCGTACAGCGTGCCCGCGCCCCCGGCGTACGCGCAGCCCGCGCCCCCGCAGGAGGCGGAAAACGGCGAACGCCGCGGCACCCCGCTGGCGAAGTGGATCGGCATCGCGGTCCTGGTGACGCTCGCCGGAGTGTACTGGACGCGCGACGGCGAACCGCCCGCCGCGCCGGAGCCGGCGCCAGTCTCGGCCCCCGTGCAGCCCGATCCGCCGCCCATTCCGCCGGAGGAGGCCGCCGCGCGCGAGCTCGCGAGCCAGGAAGCGCTGCGCGCCGTGCGGCTGCGCGGCGGAATCGGCTTCAACGAGCAGCTCTGGATCATCGCGGCCGCCACCCGCGCCCCGGACGAAGTGGAGCGCGCCGTGACCCTGCGCGACCGCATCGCCGCCGCCGGGCACCCCGCGGGCCTCGCAAACGGCCGCGTCTATCCGGAATTGCCCGGGGACTCCGTCGTCGTCCTCGCCGGCCCGTTCGACCGTGGCCGCGCGGAAGCGGCGCTCCCGGCCATCCGCCGCATCGCCCGCGGCGCCCGCCTGCGCCAGGTCACCTTTCAGATGCCGCGCTGACCGCAACCGAGACCCCATGAAAGCGATCATCTTCGACGCAGGCAACACGCTGGTCTGGCTGGACCATCCCTTCCTCGTGCAGGTCCTGGCCGAGGCGGGGATCACCGCGAGCGAGGACGACATCCTCGCCGCCGAGTACGAGGCCAAGCTCGTCCTGGACGAGATGGTGCGCTCTGGCACCGCGGGCGACGACCGGAAGCGCGGCGAGGTCTACTTCGCCGCGATCTTTCGCACGCTGGGCGTGGAGGACGCGCACTTCCCCCCGGTCGCGGAGCGGCTCTTTGCGCGCCACGCGGAACGCAACCTGTGGAGCCGCGTTCGCGAGAACACCATCGAGACGCTGGAGGAGCTGCGGCGCATGGGCTACCGCCTGGGCGTCATCTCCAACGCCGACGGCCGGGTGGAGGCGCTGCTGGAGTCGCTGGGCCTGCGCCCGCACTTCGAGTTCGTGATCGACTCCGGGCTGGTGGGTGTCGAGAAGCCGGACCCGCGCATCTTCCACATGGGGCTGGAGCGGATGCGGGTGGAGCCGCACGAGGCGGCGTACGTGGGCGACATCTACGAGATCGACGTCGTGGGCGCGCGCAACGTGGGGATGCACACCTTTCTGATCGATCCGCTGGGCCGCTTCACCGAGGAGCACGGCGACCGCATCCGCGGCATCCACGAGCTTCCGGAGCGGCTGGGCCGTGCCGGCTAGCCAGGACCGCTGGTGGGAGGGGTACTTCGACGAGACCTTCATCGACCTGTACCGCGACTTCCTCACCCCCGAGCGCACCGCCCGCGAGGTCGCCGGCATCCGCGAGATGGTGCCGCTGGAGCCCGGCGCCGAGATCCTGGACGTGGCGTGCGGATGGGGCCGCCACTCCGTCGCCCTGGCCGAGGCGGGGTTCCGCGTCACGGGGATGGACCTCTCCGAGCCGCTCCTTCGCCGCGCCCGCGCCCGCGCCGATCAGGCCCGCGTCGCGGTCGACTGGCTGCGCGGCGACATGCGCGAGATCCCCTTCCGCGGACGCTTCCACGCTGTCCTTTCCCTCTTCTCCTCCCTGGGCTACTTCCTCTCCGACGAGGAGGACCTGCGCGTCCTACGCGGCGCGCACGATGCGCTGCGCCCGGGCGGCTTCTTCGTGCTGGAGACGATGCACCGCGACCACGCCGTTGGCGGCTACACGGAGCGCGACTGGTGGGAAGCGGAGGACGGCACCACCGTCTGGGTAGAGCGCGAGTTCGACGCCGTCGACGGGGTGAGCCGCGAGTGGACGCGCTGGCGCCGGGGTGGAAAATCGGGCGAGAAGTTCCACGAGCTCCGCATTCGCAGCGCCACCGAATGGTCGGTCCTCCTCCGCGCCGCCGGCCTCACCCCCGTCGAGTGGTACGGAGACTGGGAGCTGGCGCCGTTCGTCCATACGAGCGAGGATCTGATCTGCATTGCGCGCCGGTAACTACGGGGGAACGGGGAACGGCGGGGACAGGCGACGAGGAACACGGCTCCTCGCTGGGAGGAATGCACGGGCAGCCACGTGGGGCGGCCCCTACGGGATTCGATGCGTGTGGCGGGGGTCGAGGCGGGGCGGGCGGTGGGCAGACACGCAGGTCTGCCCCTACGGGTGTGGTGCGTGGTGCGTAACAGCGGGCGGCGGTGCGGTGTTGGGCACGGGGGCGATGAATCGCGCCCCTACCGGATCTGCGCGGAGCCGGCAGTGCATACAACCGTGCCAACCATTCCCGATTCCCCATTCCCCCGTTCGCTTGCCGCAACCCGCGCCCCGGCACTATCTTCCCGGACTTCCGCCCGCGGGCAAAGCGCACCTTTCTCAGATCCGTAACACGATGCCTGAACGCAAGATCCGGGTGCTGGTCGCCAAGCCCGGACTGGACGGCCACGACCGCGGCGCCAAGGTGATCGCCGCCGCCCTGCGCGACGCGGGGATGGAGGTCATCTACACCGGGCTCCACCAGACGCCCGAGATGGTGGTGAGCGCCGCCATCCAGGAAGACGTGGACGTGGTGGCGATGTCCATCCTCTCCGGCGCGCACATGACGCTCTTCCCCCGCGTCAAGCAGCTCCTGGAGGCGGAGGGGGTGGACCACGTCCTCCTCACCGGCGGCGGGATCATCCCGGAAGAGGACATGCGCGCGTTGGAAGTGCAGGGGATCGGGCGGCTCTTTGGCCCGGGGACCCCCACGACCGCCGCCGTGGAGTACATCCGCGACTGGTACGCCCAGCACGGGCGCGACCGGGAGACCGCCGAGGCGTGAGCGCTCCCGCCGCACCCAGCGCCCCCGCGGCCCCGGCCCCGGGGCGTGCCCGCGCGCTCGCCGCCGAGCTGCGCGAGCTCGAGGCCCGCCTCCGCCAGGGGGGCGGGCCCAAGCGCATCGACAAGCAGCACGCCGACGGCAAGCTGACGGCGCGCGAGCGCATCGCCCTGCTCATGGACCCGCGCACGCGCTTCCAGGAGATCGGCCTGCTGGTGGCCCACGACCGCTACGACGGGCAGGCACCCGCCGCCGGCGTGGTCACCGGCATCGGCACCGTGGCGGGGCGCGAGGTGGTGATCGTGGCCAACGACGCCACCGTCAAGGCGGGCTCCTGGTGGCCGGAGACGATAACCAAGATGCTGCGCGCGCAGGAGATCGCCATGCGCTGCCGCGTCCCCATCCTGTACCTGGTGGACTCGGCGGGGGTGAACCTGCCGTACCAGGGCGGGGTCTTTCCGGGGCAGTACGGCGCGTCGCGGCTCTTCTACTACAACTCCATCATGCGGCGCTACCTCAAGGTGCCGCAGATCGCCGCGGTGATGGGGCCGTGCATCGCGGGGGGCGCGTACCTTCCCGCCCTCTCCGACGTGATCCTGATGGTGGAGGGGACGTCGTTCATGGGCCTCGGCGGGCCCAACCTGGTCAAGGGCGCCACGGGGCAGAGCACGGACAGCGAGACGCTGGGCGGCGCGTACACGCACAACGCCATCTCCGGCGTGGCGCACTACCGCGTGGCGGACGACCGCGCCTGCGTGGCCAAGATCCGCGACCTGGTGCGCGAGCTTCCGCGCGCACCGGCCACCGCCCTCCCCGTCGGCGAAGCGGCCCCGCCGGCCCGCGCCGAGGCGGAGCTGTACGACCTCCTCCCCGCCGACCACCGCCAGCCGTACGAAGTGCGCGAGGTGCTGCGCTGCATCCTTGACCGCGGCGAATTCGACGAGTTCCAGGCGGACTACGCGCCGGAGATGATCTGCGGCCACGGGCGCATCGCGGGGATCCCGGTGGGCATCATCGCCAACGCGCGCGGAATGCTCAAGGACCCGCACGGAGGCCGCCCCAAGTTCGGCGGCATCGTGTACGCGGACAGCGCGGAAAAGGTGGCCTTCTTCATCGACACGCTCAGCCGCCACGGCACGCCCATCCTCTTCGTGCAGGACGTGAGCGGCTTCATGGTGGGCACCGACGCGGAGCACAGCGGCATCATCCGCTCCGGCGCGCGCTTCGTGGAGGCGATGGCCACCGCCACCGTGCCCAAGCTGGTGCTGACGATAAACCACGCGTCGGGTGCGGGGTATTATGCTATGGCGGGGCAGGGCTTCGACCCGGACTTCATCTTCACCTGGCCCACGGGCCGCATGGGGGTGATGGAGGGCGAGTCCGCCGTCACCGCCCTGTTCAGCACGCAACTGGACGAGCTCAAGAAGGCGGGCAAGGCCCCCGACGCCGAGCTGCAGGCGAAGATGGACGCCGTGCGCGCCGACTACGACCAGCAGCTGGACGCGCGCTACGCGGCGGCCCGCGGCTTCGTGGACGCCGTGGTGCTCCCGGACGAGACGCGCGCCGCGCTGGCACTGGCCCTGCGCACCTCTCTCAACAACCCGGGCCCTCACCTCGGCTCGTTCGTCCTGCCGCCGGGCATCTAGGAGGCGATCATGGCCGTCCAGTTCGTGCAGCCTTACCGGTTCACGGAGCAGCAGGTGGCGCGCATGGAGGAGGCGGGCATCCTCCCCCGGCGCGGCGCGGAGCTGTTGGACGGCATCGTGTACAGGGCGGGCGAGCCCGTCCGCTTCGACCGTGGAACGTACTACCGGCTGGCGGAGATCGGCGTGCTGGGCGAGCACGCGCACGTGGAGCTGATCGACGGCGAGATCATCGAGATGACCCCCGCTGGAAGCCGTCACGCCGCGTGCGTCACCCGCATCACCCGCCTGCTGATAGCGCGGACGGCAGACGTGATCGTGCGGAGCGAAAAGCCCCTCTGGCTCCCGGACGACTACGATCCGGAGCCGGACGTGGCGGTGCTTCGCCCCGAGCCGCGCGAGTACGAGGACGCGCACCCCACTCATCACGATGCGCTCGTGGTGGTCGAAGTTGCCGAGTCTTCCATCCGCTACGATCGGCACGTCAAGGCGGAGCGATACGCCGCCGCCGGCATCCCGGAGTACTGGCTGGTCGACCTCACGCGCGACCACGTCCTGATCCACCAGACGCCGGCCGGCGGCGCGTACACCGAGGTTCAGGTGTACGGTGCCGGGGAGTCGTGGAGCTCGCCGGTGCTGAACGGCTTGACCGTGTCCGTGGATGACGTGATCAAGCCTCGGTCGGCCCTGTAGCGCGGGAGCGGCGGCGTTCCGCCGGCATCGTTCGGACGACGGAAAAGTTGATCGCTCGAAGGGGTTGTCTGCTTCCGCAGGAGGACAGCTATGCGCACCACCACCAAAACCGAACGCAGACTGTGGACTGTCGACGAGTACTACCGGATGGGGGAACTCGGCATCCTTCCCGAATCCGGAATCGAGCTGATCGACGGGATGGTGCGCGAAAAGAAAGCGTGGGGGACGCCGCGGCGGTGGACCTACGAGGACGTGCTCCGCATGACGACGGGCGGCATCCTCGACGAAGACGAGCGCCTGGAGCTGATCGATGGAGATCTGGTCTGTATGACGCCGATCGGTCACCGGCACGTCTACACGGTCGATCTGCTCACCGAGTTCTTGGGTGCCGAGGTGCGCGGCCGTGCGATCCTGCGCGTGCAGAGCCCTCTCCGCTTCCACTCGGGCGAAGTTCCCGAGCCCGATCTGGTGGTGCTGCGGCTTCATCCCGACCGCTACCGCTCGCGTGAGGCGGGTCCATGGGACGCGCTCCTCGTGGTAGAGGTGGCGGACAGCTCGCTGGATCGAGACCTGGAAAAAGCCGCGCTGTACGCACGTGCCGCTATCGGTGAGTACTGGATCGCGGACGTGAACGCACCAAGTGTGATCGTGCATCATACCCCTGTCGGTGGCGAGTACGCGGTATCGCGCGAGTATCGGTACGGCGAGGTGTTCGCCTCACCCGTCCTCGGTCGTGAGATACGCGTGGACGAGGTGCTCGGGCCGGCATGAGTCAGTTATGATTGCCCGCCGGTGGGCAGAAGGGAGAACGATGGATCACGCGGACCGCATTACCATCGCCTGGAAAGCGCAGCGGGAAACCGTGCGTCCGCGGCCTGCGGATCACCGTGGCGGACGTGCTCGAGTACATGGCTTCAGGGATGACGGAGGAGGAAGTGCTCCGTGATTTCCCGGAGCTCACGAGGGAAGACATCCGCGCGTGCGTCGCATACGATCGCGCGTAGCACCCGGGGCACGCCGGTTGCCGCGGCGGAGGCACGGTTGAATTATCCTGTCCGGAGGCTGCCCGGTGCGGCCTCCGGATCGTTTTCCGGAACAATGCCCCGGCGCGCAGCCGGACTCGCACTTCTCAGAGCAGAATGAAAGACAAGATCCGCATCGCCTCCGGGCAGGGGTTCTGGGGGGACCAGCTGGACGCTCCCAAGCAGCAGGTGGAGGGCGGGCCCATCGACTACCTGATGCTCGACTACCTGGCCGAGGTCACGATGTCGATCATGCAGAAGCAGCGCTCGCGCAACCCGGCGCTGGGGTACGCGCGCGACTTCGTGCCGCTGATGGGCGAGATCCTGCCGGCGGTGGTGGAGCGCGGCATCCGCGTGATCGCCAACGCGGGTGGCGTCAACCCGATCGGGTGCCGCGACGCGGTGCTGGAGGAGGCGCGCAAGGCGGGGCTCGGCGGCCGCGCGCGCATCGGCACCATCACCGGCGACGACATCCTGGAGCGCCTCCCCGACCTGCTTGGGCACGGGGTGGAGCTCAAGAACATGGAGACGGGCGAGCCCCTCTCCACCGTCCTCGACCGCGTGCAGAGCGCCAACGCCTACATCGGCGCGCGGCCGATCGTCGAGGCGCTGCGGCAGGACCCGCACGTCGTCATCACCGGCCGCTCCACGGACACGGCGCTCACCTACGGGCCGATGATCCACGAGTTCGGCTGGTCGCTGGACGACCACGACCGGATCGCGGCTGGGGTGGTGGCGGGACACATCAACGAGTGCGGCGCGCAGGCCAGCGGCGGCAACCACATGGTGGACTGGCGCGAGATCAAGGAGCTGGCGCAGATCGGCTACCCGATCATCGAAGCCTCTCCGGACGGGTCGTTCATCGTCACCAAGCACGACGGCACCGGCGGGCGCGTGACGCTCCCCACCGTCAAGGAGCAGCTCGTCTACGAGATGGGCGATCCGCGCAGCTACATCACCCCGGACGTGGTGGCGGACTTCACCAGCATCCGCCTGGAGGCCGACGGGCCGGACCGGGTGCGCGTCTTCGGCGTGAAGGGCGGCGCGCGCACGGACATGCTCAAGGTGAGCATCGCCTACTCCGACGGCTACAAGGCGACCGGCACCCTCGTCTACTCCTGGCCCGACGCCGTGGAGAAGGCGCAGCTCGCCGACCGCGTGCTGCGCGAGCGGCTGGACCGGCTTGGCCTCAAGTTCGACGAGGTGCTGACCGAATACGTCGGCTGGAACGCGACGCACGGCCCCCTCGCCGGCCCCATGCCGCGCGACCTGCCCGAAGTCACGGTGCGCTGGGGAGTGCGCGGCCAGGACCGGGCGGCCGTGGAGCGCTTCACCAAGGAAATCGCGCCGCTCGTGCTGGCCGGCCCGCCCTCGGTAACCGGCTTCGCGGGCGGACGCCCGGCGGTGCAGGAGATCATGGCGTACTGGCCCGCGCTGATCCCCAAGACCGAGATCGAGCCGCATCTGAAGGTCGAGGTGGTGCAGGCATGAGGGAGAAGAAGTGCGTTAGTGCGTTAGTGCGTGAGTGCGTTGGTGCCGGTGTGGGTCCGCGGTCCCGGTGCGCGCGCATTGTTTGCGCGGCCGCATTCGCCCGCCTTCGCGAAGTGCCATTGCGCACTCACGCACTCACGCACTCACGCACTGCTGTTCCATGCGCGTAACCTTTCTCGGCACCGCGGCGGCGCGCCCCACGGTGGGCCGCAACGTCTCGTCGCTGGTGGTGCAGCGCGAGGGGGACGTGCTGGTGTTCGACTGCGGTGAGGGCACGCAGCGGCAGATGATGAAGTTCGGCACCGGGTTCGGGTTCCACGACATCTTCTTCACGCACCTCCATGCCGACCATTTCCTGGGGGTGATCGGGCTGCTGAGGACGCTGGGGCTGCAGGCGCGCGAGGAGCCGATGACGCTCTGGACCCCGCGCGGCACCGAGGCGACGCTCAAGCAGGCGGTGGAGCTGGGGGTCGAGCGCGTTCCCTTCGAGGTGCGGATCGTAGGCGTGGAGCCGGGGGAGAAGATCGGCCGCGGCGTGTACGACATCGTCCCGTTCGCCGCCAAGCACGCGGGGCGGGCGGTTGGATACGCGGTGGTGGAGCATGAGCGGCTGGGACGCTTCAACGCGCAGCTCGCGCGCGACCTGGGAGTTCCTGAGGGTCCGCTCTGGGGCAAGCTCCACCACGGAGAGGACGTGGAGGTGGAGGGCCGCACCATCCGCGCGGCCGACGTGGTGGGCGATCCGCGCCCGGGCCGCAAGGTGGTGTACACCGGCGACACCCGCCCCACCTCCACCACGCGCGAGATCGCCGCTGGCGCCGACCTCTTGATCCACGAGGCCACCTTTGCGCAGGACGAGGCGGATCGCGCCGTCTCCACGGGCCACTCCACCGCCCGCGAAGCCGCGCAGGTCGCCGCGGACGCGGGCGTGCTGCGCCTCGCGCTCACCCACTTTTCCCCCCGCTACGCCGACGATCCGCGTGTGCTGGAGCGCGAGGCCCGCGCCGTCTTCCCCGAGGTGGTCGCCGCGTACGACGGGCTGGTGATCGAGGTGCCGTTTCGGGCGGAATGACGACGCGGGCCCCCTCCCCGCTCGTCACCTCGCTGCCCCTCCCCCAAAACAACCTGGGGGAGGGGCGTTTCGCGTCCATCGGTGTTCGCGGCATTCTGTCATCCTGAGCGACGCGCTTCGCGGTCTCCACACTCTGGCGCGAGCAAAGGATCTACTGCGCGTGCCGAGGGGGTTCGCCTCAACGAGCCGTCCTCTTGCCTCGCCGGCTGGAGCCTTCACTCGCCGCCCGATTTCGGCGATGATTCAGTCCTGAGAAGCGGCTCGTTCAGGATGACAGGAAGGCGGCAGGGACCGCGCACTAACGCGCTCTAAGCCTCGAACTGCCGCAGGTGATGGTCCACGTGCTTGTACATCAGAACGCTCCATTCCTGCGGCGTCAGGCGGCCGAAGAAGGCGTGCGGGTGGGTGGTGCATCCCGCCGGGCCCGCGGCGGTGAAGCGGTCGATCAGGACCGAGAGGCGCTGGCGTTCGGTGTCTAGCGAGCGCTCGTCCGCGACGACCAGCTCCGGCACCGTAGGTGTGTTCCGGCGGATCGGGGCGTCGTTGCGGAGGGCGAGCGCCTTGACGATCCTCCCGAAGATGCGCCCCGCCAGCATGCGCGGCGCCCGGGTGTCGCCCAACGCCATCTCCATCGCGATGGAGCAGTGTGCCACCGCCTGCGCCGGGCTCATCTTCCCCCATTGGCGCTCGCTGTCCGGCCGCAGCCGCAGCAGCCTCTCCTTCAATTCGGCAGCCCGTGCCGGTTCGAAAAGATTCTTCATGACGTAAGACGCTCGTGTGTGGGTTGGATGCGGTGGATCGCCAAGCTACCGGGGCGCGCCCGCTCGCCACAACGGCGCCCACTCCCAAAGTGACAGCCACTCCGCCGCTCCGGCGCACCCGGGGAGCCATATTGGCGCAGTCCCGCGGAACGGCGCGTGCAAAGGGGGCGCACCGTTCCGGCCGTGCTTGACAGCGCGGCGCGCGGTGCTATCTTGCCGCGTCGTTAGCACTCTCAGGGTGAGAGTGCTAACAGAAGTCCACAACTCACTACTCAATCCAGGGAGGGTCATCCATATGGCCACCGCGACTGAGATCAAGGTCAAGCCGCTCGCCGACCGCGTCGTCGTCAAGGCGCTCGAGGACACGGAGCAGATGCGTGGCGGGCTCTACATCCCCGACACCGCCAAGGAAAAGCCGCAGCAGGGCGAAGTCGTCGCCGTCGGGCCGGGCAAGGTGGAAGACGGCGCGCGCGTCGAGATGGAGCTGAAGGTGGGCGACAAGGTGCTGTACGGAAAGTACAGCGGCACCGAGGTGACGGTGGAGAACGAGCAGTACCTGATCCTCCGCGAGTCCGACGTGCTCGCGGTGGTGGGCTGAGCCCACCGCGTCGCATTCCCGAGTGAACTTTCGCGTACGCAACTCTAGATAGGAGAGACAATATGGCTGCCAAGGAGCTGGTTTTCAGCACCGACGCCCGCGCCGCGCTCAAGAAGGGCGTGGACCAGCTGGCGGAGGCCGTAAAGGTCACCCTGGGCCCCAAGGGGCGCAACGTGGTGATCGACCGCAAGTTCGGCTCGCCGCTCATCACCAAGGACGGCGTGACCGTGGCGAAGGAAGTGGAGCTGGAGAACCCCATCGAGAACATGGGGGCTCAGATGGTGAAGGAGGTCGCGACCAAGACGAGCGACCTGGCCGGCGACGGCACCACCACCGCCACCGTGCTCGCCCAGGCCATCTTCCGCGAGGGCCTCAAGAACGTCACCGCCGGCGCCAACCCGATGTCGCTCAAGCGCGGCATCGACAAGGCCGTCGAGCAGGTGGTGGCCCAGCTGAAGTCGATGTCGGTGGAGACCGCCGGCAAGAAGGAGATCGCGCAGGTCGGCACCATCTCCGCCAACTCCGACGAGGAGATCGGCAACCTCATCGCCGACGCGATGGAGAAGGTGGGCAAGGACGGCGTGATCACCGTCGAGGAGGCCAAGGGCCTCGAGACGACGCTGGAGACGGTGGAGGGGATGCAGTTCGACCGCGGCTACCTGTCGCCGTACTTCATCACCGATCCGGACCGCATGGAGACGGTGCTCGAGGACGCGATGATCCTCATCCACGACAAGAAGGTGTCGTCGATGAAGGACCTCCTCCCGGTGCTGGAGAAGGTGGCGCAGATGGGCCGCCCGCTCCTGATCATCGCCGAGGACGTGGAGGGCGAGGCCCTGGCCACGCTCGTCGTCAACAAGCTGCGCGGCACCCTCAAGGTCGCGGCCGTCAAGGCCCCGGGCTTCGGCGACCGCCGCAAGAGCATGCTGCAGGACATCGCGGTGCTCACGGGCGGCCAGGTGATCTCGGAAGAGGTCGGCTTCAAGCTTGAGAACGCCGTGCTGTCGGACCTCGGCCGCGCCAAGCGGATCGTGATCGACAAGGACAACACCACGGTGGTGGACGGCGCCGGCGAGCAGGACCTGATCAAGGGCCGCATCAACGAGATCCGCGCCGCCATCGACAAGACCACCAGCGACTACGACCGCGAGAAGCTGCAGGAGCGTCTCGCCAAGCTGGCCGGCGGTGTGGCGGTGATCCACGTGGGCGCCGCCACCGAGACGGAGATGAAGGAGAAGAAGGCCCGCGTGGAGGACGCCCTCCATGCGACGCGCGCCGCGGTGGAAGAGGGGATCGTCCCCGGCGGCGGCGTGGCGCTCCTTCGTGCCCAGGCCGTGCTGAAGAGCTTCAAGCTGGACGACGCGGACGAGCAGATCGGCGTGCGGATCATCGAGCGCGCGCTCGAGGAGCCGATTCGCCAGATCTCGCAGAACGCCGGCGTCGAGGGTTCCATCGTGGTCGCCAAGGTGCGCGACAACGAGAGCAACGCGTACGGCTACAACGCCCGTACGGACGAGTACGAGGACCTGGTGCAGGCCGGCGTGATCGACCCCACCAAGGTCACCCGCACGGCGCTCCAGAACGCCGCGTCCATCGCCGGCCTCCTCCTCACCACCGAGTCGGTGGTGGTGGAGCGCCCCGAGCCGAAGAGTGGCGGCGGTGGTGGCGGCGGCGGTGGCATGCCCGGCGGCATGGGCGACATGTACTGAGCCGAAAGGCTTCGTAACCCAGCCGGTGAAGGAAGCCCCGCCCCCTCTCGAAGGGGGGCGGGGCTTTTTAGGGACCTCGCTGCTACGTCCAGAGGATCGGGATTCCGTACGGCTCCAGCGCGCGGTCGTGTGTCACTAGCGTGAGGCCCTCCGTCCGTGCCTGCGCCACGAGCATGCGGTCGAAAGGGTCTCGGTGGTGCTCCGGGAGCGTGGCGACCGCGGCGGCGTGCGCGAATGTGATCGGCAGCTTCTCGAATCCGTTCACCTCCGCGACCGCCTCGAACGGCACGTTCAAGGTCAACTTCCCGGCTCCCGCTTTAATAGCCGCCTCCCAGGCCGACGCCGCGCTCACCACGACGCGTCCCGCGCTCCGGATCGCGTCGCGCGCGCTCTCTTGGAGTCGAGGGGAGTCGGTGCTCCACCAGAGCAGGACGTGCGTATCGAGGAGTAGTCTCACGACACCTCGTCGCCGGTGGTCTCGCCGTTGAAGGTGGCGAGGATGTCTGGCGGAAGCGGATCGTCGAAGTCGTCCGAGATCCAGATCTGCCCTTTCAGCGCTCCTGGAACGCGGGAGGCCGATGGCGGGGGGAGGGGCATCAGCCGGGCGACCGGGCGGCCGGCCTTCGCGATGATGATCTCCTCGCCGGCGGCGGCGCGCTCCACGAGCTGCGAGAGGTGTGTCTTCGCCTCGTAGAGGTTCACGGTGGAGCTCATTTCTTCCTCCGGAGTTGGTCAAGGTTGGTCAAGTATAACTCAGGTGGGCCTACATGGGGTAGTGTCATTTTTTTACAGACGGACTATTCCGTTTGTGGCGTGTAACGGCACGCCGGTTGCCTTGAAGGCCGGCATGCTTGTAATCGCGAGAGAGATCCCGGGCGTGGACGACGAGGTCGCGCCGGAGGTTCACCGGCGGGTGGACCATGAGATGCTGGACTCCGGGGTTGGAGCCCAGGCGGGATGGCCGTGGGCGCTGTTCGCCGTGGGGATGACCGCGGCTGTCACGTTCTTTTTCATCTACACGCCGCACTGACCCGCCGGTTGACAGGTGGGGAGCGCGGGGATAGATTCCCTGGCTCCAATGCTGTACAAGTGGGGGCCGGCAGGCCCTCCACCTTTCGGCTTCGTCTCCCCAGCGGGGGCGAATGCTGCCGGGTCCGCGCATCGCGCCTCGCCCCGTCCGTCTCCACCGGAGCACGGAGTGCGTGTGCGCGTGGACGGATCTGAACGTTTCAGATCCGTCTTTTTGTTTCCCCCGAATTCGGAGAGCGGCGCCATCCAAGAGAAAGTGCGGGTGAATCGGCAGATCCGTATCAGCCCCGTCCGGGTGATCAGCCCGGAAGGCGAGCAGCTCGGGATCCTGCCGATCGAACGGGCGCAGGAGATCGCGGAAGAGCAGGGGCTGGACCTGGTGGAAGTCGCACCGCTGGCCCGGCCGCCGGTCTGCCGCATCATGGACTACGGCAAGTTCAAGTACGAGGAGCAGCGCCAGCAGCGCGAGGCGCGCAAGAAGCAGCACCACGTACAGATCAAAGAAGTCAAGATGCGTCCCGGGATCGAGGACCACGACTACGACTTCAAGCTCCGCCACGCCCGCCGCTTCCTCGAAGAGGGGAACAAGGTCAAGCTGACCATGATGTTCCGCGGGCGCCAGATGGCCCATCCCGAGTTCGGCCGCCAGGTGCTGGACCGCGTGTCGGTGGCGCTCCAGGACATCAGCAAGGTAGAGTCGCACCCGATGATGGAAGGGCGCAGCATGGTGATGATGATCGCGCCGCTGAAGCCTCCCTCCAGCCCGTCTGGAGGTTCCGATCGGCCCGCCCCCGCGAACCCGGGAGGGGACGATCGCCCCGCACCCGCGGCAGCGGGTGCATCTCAACGGCCCGCGCCGGTTGCGCCGCGGGCTCCCGAACGACCCGCGCCGCCCGCGGCCGAGTCGAAATAAAGGAAGTCATCCGATGCCGAAGATGAAGACCCACCGGGGTGCGGCGAAGCGCTTCAAGGTGACGGCCAAGGGCCGCGTGAAGCGTGGGAGCGCCATGCACAGCCACATCCTGACCAAGAAGTCGCCGAAGCGGAAGCGGAACCTGCGCGGCACCACCATGCTCGCCAAGCCGGACGAGAAGCGCGTGAAGCGCCTCCTCCTGGCCTGACGCGCGCTTTCGCAACCGAATAGAGAGGGTTTGGACTCATGCCTCGCGTAAAGAACAACGTCGCCCGCCTGCGGCGGAAGCGGCAGATCCTGGCGGACGCCAAGGGCTACTTCGGCCGCCGCAAGAACCTGTACAAGACGGCGAAGGAAGCCGTGGAGCGGGCCCGCCGCTATGCGTACCGGGACCGCAAGAACCGCAAGCGCGAGTTCCGCCGCCTGTGGATCATCCGCATCAACGCCGCCGCCCGCATGAACGGGCTGTCGTACTCGCGCTTCATGAACGGCCTCAAGCGCGCCGGCATCGAGATCGACCGCAAGGTGCTCGCGGACCTCGCCATCCGCGAGCCGCAGGCCTTTGAGCAGCTCGCCAGCGCCGCCACGGCGAACCAGGGCTGAGCTGGTCCTGTTTCGACGTTCCCGAGCGGCGCCGTGGACCTCCACGGCGCCGCTCGTGTTTTGCGGGGTAGCTAAATGCGGTGGCGGCTCTCAGATTGTGGCGGCGGAGCACGATCAACCCGGAGGGCGCGATGAACCGACGCCGGCTCACCATCGTTCGCGAGCGGCCCAGACTTCGGGCGCTCGAAATCGTGTGCACGATCGTGCTTTGCGTCATCGTGTACCTGCTTTCCACGCCTCTGCTCGACTGGGTGCGCGAGGCGGGCGGGTACACGATCATCGGGCAATGACCTTCGCAGCGGCCCCGTTGCCGTCCAGGCGGAATACGTAAGATGAGCATCACGGAAGAGCTGATCGCGCAGCTGCGCGCGCTGGAGGCGGAAGGCGGGGCGGCGATCGCCTCGGCGGGCGGGGCCGAGGCGCTGGAGGCGGTGCGGATCGACCTGCTCGGCCGGAAGGGGCGGCTCACGGGGATACTGCGCCGCCTGGGCGAGCTGTCGCCCGAGGAGCGGCCCGTGGTGGGGGCGGAGGGGAACCGCGTGCGCGATGCGCTCAACGCGCTCTTCGACGCGCGGACCGCCGCCCAGGCCGCCGCCGCGGACGCGGGGCCGCGCGAGGACCTGACGCTGCCCGGGCGCGCTCCGTGGCGGGGCGGGATCCATCCCGTGCGCCAGGTGGTGGACGAGATCTGCGAGATCTTTCGCGACCTGGGGTTCAGCCGCGTGGCGGGGCCGGAGGTGGAGACGGTGGAGTACAACTTCGCCAAGCTCAACTTCCCGCTCGACCACCCCGCGGCGGACATGCACGACACCTTTTACCTGGGCGAGGGGACGCTGCTGCGCACCCACACCTCTCCGATGCAGGCGCGCATCATGGAGGCGCACGCGCCGCCGATCCGCGTGGTGATCCCGGGCACCGTGTACCGCCGCGACCCATTCGACGCGAGCCACGCGCCCGCCTTCGAGCAGATCGAGGGGCTGGCCGTGGACGAGGGCGTCACATTCGCCGACTTCAAGGCGACGCTCGCCCTGTTCGTGCGCCGCTTCTTCGGCCCGGACGCAAAGACGCGCTTCCGCCCCTCGTACTTCCCCTTTACCGAGCCCTCGGCGGAGGTGGACGTGTCGTGCATGATCTGCGGCGGCTCCGGCTGCTCCGCGTGCAAGGGGACGGGGTGGATGGAGATCATGGGCGCCGGGATGGTGCATCCCAACGTCTTCAAGCACGCCGGGATCGATCCCGAGCTCTACACCGGCTATGCCTTCGGGATGGGGCCGGGACGCATCGCGATGCTGCGCTACGGCATCACGGACATCCGGCTGCTGTACGAGGGGGACGTGAGGTTCCTGGGGCAGTTCGCTTGACTGCAGGGATGAGGGATGGGGGATGAGGAATGGGGGGACCCGATGAAGCCGCTAGATCGCCGTTCCGCGTTTCTCGTTCGGCTCGTGGAGCGGTGGGAGGAGCAGGAGATCAGGAGCGCCGGTGGGGCGGGGGAGGATGAGGTGCGCGGGTTCGAGAAGCGGCATGGAGTGAGGCTTCCGGCGGGGCTGCGACACTATTTCCGTTACGTCGGCGGGATCGCGGTGGATGGGGATAGTCCCGCTCTCGACCAGGACCTGATCCGCTTCTGGCCACTCGACGAGGTGAGTACGCTAGCGCAGGCGTGGGTGCCCGCGCCCGGCGCGGAGCGGTGGTTCGTGATCGGCGACTACGCGATGTGGACCTGGGCATACGTCGTCCGGCTGTCCGCCGATGCGGAGGAGGCGGCGCCGGTGGCGGTGAGCTTCGGATCAGCGGAGCTGCGGCCGATCGCCGGCTCGTTCGAAGAGTTCGTAGAGCTGTATCTGCGGCGCGATCCGCTTGTGATCTCGCCTGATTCGTAGATGTCACGCGGATAGGGACGGACGATCCGGGAGCGCAGCTGCTGTCCCCCATCCCCCATCCCTCATCCCCATTCCCTGCCGTTTCCATGAACGTCTCGTACCTCTGGCTCAAGTCCCTCGCGCCCGGCCTCCGGGGCACCGCGGAGGAGATCGCCCACCGCCTCGCCCTCCTCGGCGCGCCGGTGGACGAGCTCACGCACCTCGGCGCGGGGATCGGCGACGTGGTGGTCGCGCGCGTGGAGGAGGTGTGGCAGCACCCCAACGCGGACCGGCTGCGCGTCACGCGCGTCAACGCCGGCGGCGAGACGGTGCAGGTGGTGTGCGGCGCGCCGAACGTGGAGGCGGGCCGCTTCTACCCGTTCGCGCCGGTCGGGGCGACGCTGCCCGGCGGGATGGCGATCGGCAAGGCCAAGCTGCGCGGCGAGGTCTCCGAGGGCATGCTCTGCTCCGCGCGCGAGCTGGGGCTGGGGCGCGACCACTCCGGGCTGATGACGCTGAACGGCGAGTACACGCCCGGCACCCGCTTCGTGGACGCGCTGGGGCTGGACGATTACCGCCTCCTGATCGACGTCACGCCCAACCGCGGCGAGCTGCTGTCGCACGTGGGCGTGGCGCGCGAGCTGGCTCCGGGAGGAGTGGCGGGGGTGGAGCTTCCTGCCTTCCCGAATGCCTCGGACGTGCGGCTGGAGATCCGATCCGGCGGCTCGCACGGCAAGGTGGCCGACGTGTTGGTACGAATTGAGGACGAGGCGGGGTGCCCACGTTACATGGGCACGATCGTGCGTGGCGTGCGCGTGGGGCCGTCGCCGGAGTGGCTGGCGACGCGGCTGCGCGCGGTGGGGCTGCGCCCGATCAACAACATCGTCGACGCCACCAACTACGTCCTACTCGAGCTGGGCCAGCCGCTGCACGCCTTCGACCTGGCGAAGCTGCGTGGCGACGAGATCCGCATCCGCCGCGCGCGCGACGGCGAGACGATCGCCACACTGGACGGGATGGATCGCACGCTCGTCGCCAGCGACCTGGTGATCGCGGACGCGGAGGGCGCGGTCGCCATCGCGGGGGTGATGGGCGGCGCGAACAGCGAGGTGGATGAAGGGACGACGGACATCTTCCTGGAGTGCGCCCTCTTCGAGCCGAAGACGGTCCGCCGCACCCGCAGCCACCTCGTGCTCTCCACCGATGCGTCGTACCGCTTCGAGCGCGGCGTTGATCCCGAGGGGCAGGCGCGAGCGCTGGAGCGCGTGGTGGATCTGATCGTAGCGGTGGCGGGTGGGTGGGCCAGGAGGGCGATCGACCTCAACCCGCGTCCTTGGGAGCGGCGCGTCGTTGCGCTGCGTCCGGAGCGGGTGAAGCGCGTCCTTGGCGCCGAAGTCGCGCCCGCGGAGATCGGGACGCTGCTGGCGGAGATCGGCTTCGAGGTGGACGCAGACGCCTCGCCGATGCGCGTCGTCGTCCCCGGCTTCCGCGGCGACGTGGAGGAGGAGATCGACCTGATCGAGGAGATCGCGAGGCGGCGCGGCTACGATTCCTTCCCCGACGAGCTGGCGCCGTTCCGGCCCAGCAGCGTCCCCGAGGCGCCGGTCGTGGAGGTGGAGCGGCGGATCGCGGAGCGCTTCGTGGGGTGGGGCTTCCTGGAGGCGCGCACCACCGGCTTCGTGCCGGAGAGCGCGGGCGAGGTGCGGGTGCTCAACCCGCTCTCGGCGGAGGAAGGCTTTCTGCGTACCTCACTCGTCCCCGGCCTGCTGCGCCGCGTGGAGCACAACTTCGCGCACGGCGTGCGCGACGTGCGTCTCTTCGAGATCGGCACCGCCTTCAGCGCCGGGCCGGCGGGCGGGATGCCGCACGAGGAGCGGCGCGTGGCGGCGGCGTTCAGCGGCGCGCGTGCCCCGCGGCACTGGACGGGCGAGGCCGGCGCCTACGAGGTGTGGGACCTCAAGGGGATGCTGGAGGAGCTCGCGCGCGAGTACCCGGACGCGCGCGTGGACGTGCTGGGCGCCGGCTTCACCGTCGTGGGGCCGGACGGGAGCCTGGGCGGAGGCGGGGCGGGCGAGGGGGTGGATGCGCCCGCGTGGGCCGCGCCCGTCTGGACGCTGGAGCTGCGCCTTCCCGCCGCGGCGATGGACCGGCGCGGCATCCGCTACGCGCCCCTCCCCACGCAGCCGGCCTCCGAGCGCGACCTGGCGCTCCTGGTGCCGCACGCCGTTTCCGCCGAGCAGGTGGGCGCGACGATCGTGGAGGCCGCGTCCGCGCTGCTGGAGGGGCTCGCGCCGTTCGACCTGTACGAAGGAAAGGGACTTCCGGAGGGGACGCGCAGCGTGGCCTGGCGCCTCCGCTTCCGCGCCACCGACCGCACGCTGACCGACGCCGAGGTGGATGCCGAGGTGGAGCGGGTGCTGCGTGCCCTGGAGGAGCGCCATGGTATCCGACGCCGCTGAATCCGCAGGGCCCGCCGCCGGCTGGGAACGGCTGGAGCTCGCCGCGCGTTCCGCCGCATCCGCCGTCGCCGACTGGCGCAGCCGCGCCCGCGAGGCGGAGGCCGAGGTCGACCGCCTGCGCCGCGAGCTGGAAGCGGTGGGCGCCGCCACCCCCGACGACGCGGGCGGCGAGCTGCGCCGGCTGCGCGCCGAGAACGCCCTCCTCAGCAGCCGCACCGACGAGGCCCGCCAGCGCATCCAGGCGCTGCTGGCCCGCCTCGCCATGCTGGAGGCACGCCGATGAAAAGCACGCGCCGCCCCCTCACGCGCCACTCCGTCACGGTGGAGATCGCGGGGGAGAAGCACGTCCTGCGTTCCGAGCTGCCGCCGGAGGACACGCGCGCGATCGCCGCCCACGTGGACAGCACCCTGCGCGGCCTCCCCGGCTACCAGACGCTGGAGCCCTTTCGCGCCGCCACCCTCGCCGCGCTCTCCATCACAGACGAGCTCTTCCACGCCCGCGAGGAGCTGCGCCGACTCCGCGAAGAGATCGCCCAGCGCACCGCCGACCTCGCCGCCATCCTGGAAGAAGCAGGCGAGGACGACGCGGCGAAGCGCCCCCGCGGCACCCCACGAAGGGGTTGAGCGGCACTCATCCGTTTCCACGACAGGGTTGCGGTGGAAGCTGGCGCGCACCTAAGTTGAGAATGCGGCTTCCCCGCCGCCGCGCTGGGGAATGCGCGTACGGGACGGTGGCGGGTCGGTAACGAGTCTGCCGCCGTACTTTTTTGTGACAAGCCGCGGGCCCCGGCCCGCCCTGGAATAAAATCACAATGGAAATCCTGCTGATCGCCGTGGCCCTCCTCGTGGGAGCGGCCGCCGGCTTCTTCGTGGGGAAGAACGTTCTCGAAAGCCGCCTCCGCGCGAGCCGCGCCACCGCCGAGGACGAGGCGGAGCGCATTCGGGGCGCCGCCGTGCTCGACGCCGAGACGCTGCGCAAGGCCGAGGTGCTGAAGGGGCGCGAGGAGGCGATCCGCGCCCGCGAGGAGTGGGAGCGCGAGGAGGCCCGCCGCCGCGACGACGTGGAGCGGGTGGAGCGCCGCCTCCAGGAGCGCGAGGAAGCGCTCGACCGCAAGTTCCACCTCCTGGACGAGAAGGGGCAGGCGCAGGAGCAGCGCGCCGAGGCCGTGGTGCGGCGCGAGAAGCGGCTGGAGGAGCAGGAAAAGGAGCTGCAGGGGCGCGCCGGCGAGGTGCAGCACCGCCTGGAGTCGCTCGCCGGGCTCACGGCGGACGAGGCGCGCCGCCAGCTGATGCACGAGATGGAGGAGGGGGCCAAGGCCGCCGCCACGCACCGCATCCGCGAGATCAAGGAAGAGGCCCGGCGCAACGCGGAGCGCGAGGCGAAGGAGATCATCTCCCTCGCCATCCAGCGCATCGCGGCGGATCACACGGCCGAGACCACCGTCTCCGTCGTCGCGCTGCCCTCGGACGAGATGAAGGGGCGGATCATCGGGCGCGAGGGGCGCAACATCCGCGCGTTCGAGCAGGCCACGGGGATCGACGTCATCATCGACGACACCCCCGAGGCCGTGGTGCTTTCCGGCTTCGACCCCATCCGCCGCGAGACGGCGCGGCTGGCGCTGGAGAAGCTGGTCTCCGATGGACGCATCCACCCCGGGCGCATCGACGACGTGGTGGCGAAGTCGCGCAAGGAGGTGGAGAACGGGATGCGCGAGGCCGCCGAGGAGATCCTGTACGAGCTGGGGATCCACGGCGTGCACCCCGAGGTGGTCAAGGTGCTGGGACGCCTGAAGTTCCGCACCTCGTACGGGCAGAACCAGCTTCTGCACAGCAAGGAGGTGGCGATCCTGGCCGGCAACATGGCGGCCGAGATGGGCTTCGACGCCACGCTCGCCAAGCGCATGGGCCTTCTGCACGACGTGGGGAAGGGGATGACCCACGAGCACGAGGGGACGCACGTGGAGCTGGGCTGGAACCTGGCCAAGAAGTACAACGAGCCCCCGCAGGTGCTGAACGCCATCAAGGCGCACCACGACGAGGAGCCGCACCTCTTTCCCGAGTCGTTCCTGGTGACGGCCGGCGACGCCATCAGCGGCTCGCGCCCCGGCGCCCGCCGCGAGATGTTCGAGACGTACGTGAAGCGCCTCGAGAAGCTGGAGGAGATCGCGCTCTCCTTCCCGGGCGTGGAGCGGTGCTTCGCGATCCAGGCGGGTCGCGAGCTGCGCATCATGGTCATCCCGGAGCAGGTGACCGACGAGGAGATGTCGCGGCTGAGCGAGGAGACGGCGCGGCGCATCGAGGCGGAGCTCCAGTATCCCGGCCAGATCAAGGTCGTCGTCGTGCGCGAGACCAAGGCCGTAGACTTCGCGCGCTGATCCGCTTGCCTCGATCCATTCAGAGGGCCCGGCTTCCGTGTGGAGCTGGGCCCTCTTAACTGCGCCTCACACAGAGACACAGAGGGTACGGAGAGAACAGAGAAGGGGTTCTCTGCGTCTTGCAGTGCCCTCTGTGCCCTCTGTGTGATGGTTTTTGGGACACCGGCCGCACGACTATGCTGGCCCGGTGGCGGATGCCGCAGGCGGGGGTGTGCGGAGGTTGGGACGCGCGATAGATTGCCCGCGTCGAGGTACAGGATCACGCAAAACGGGGTGAGGCCGGGCGAGTGAAGATCCTCTTCGTGGCGGACGTCATCGGGTCGCCGGGACGGCGCGTGGTGACGCAGCTCCTGCGGCTCGTGCGCAAGGACGTGGGGGCGGACGCCGTCATCCTCAACGGCGAGAACTCCGCCGGCGGGTTTGGCATCACGCCCGACACCGTCCGCGAGTTCCTGGAGCTGGGGGTGGACGTCATCACCACCGGCAATCACGTGTGGGACAAGAAGGAGATCCTCCCCCTCCTGGACCGCGAGCCGCGCCTCCTGCGCCCCGCCAACTACCCGCCTCCCAACCCGGGACGCGGGCACACGGTGGTCAAGGTGGGGGCGGTGAGGCTGGGGGTGATCAACCTCCAGGGGCGCACCTTCATGCCTCCGCTGGACGATCCGTTTCGCATGGCGGACGCGCTGATCGCGGAGCTGCGCGGCGAGGCGAACGTGATCGTGGTCGACTTCCACGCGGAGGCGACGAGCGAGAAGCAGGCGTTCGCACGGTATCTGGACGGGCGCGTGGCGGCGGTGGTGGGAACGCACACGCACTGCCAGACGGCGGACGAGCGCGTGCTGCCGGGTGGGACGGCGCAGATCACCGACCTGGGGCTCACCGGTGGCCTTGGTGGCGTGATCGGGATGAAGGCGGAACTCTCGATCGAGCGGCAGCGCACCCTCGCCCGCGGCGAGCGGCTGCAGCCTGCCGACGAGGAGCTGACGCTGCAGGGCGCGGTGGTGGACGTGGACGACAAGACGGGGCACGCCCGCTCCATCCAACGGGTGAGCGTGCCGTACGAACGGGTCCTACAGGGGGAGTTCAGGAAGAAGTGAGCGCGCGCATCATCGAGGGCACCCGCATCGGGCGGGAGATCCGCGCCGAGGTCGCGGCCGAGGTCGAGCGCCTCCGCTCCGAGGAGGGCGTCGTACCCGGCCTGGTGGTGGTGCTGGTGGGGAACGATCCCGCCAGCGAGGTCTACGTGCGCAGCAAGACGCGCGCGTGCCAGGAAGCGGGGATGAACGACCGCCTAGTTCACCTGGGCGCCACCATCAGCGCCGATGAGCTGTTCGGCGTCATCGACGGCCTGAACGCGGACCCGGCGGTGCACGGCATCCTGGTGCAGCTCCCTCTTCCGCCCCACATCGATCCGATGGCGGTGCTGGAGCGCGTGCACCCCGCCAAGGACGTGGACGGCTTCCATCCGCTCAACGTGGGGCGCGCCTTCGTGGGCGATCCCGTGGGCTTCCTTCCCGCCACTCCGGCGGGGATCATGGAGCTCCTCCGCCGCGAGGGCGTGCCCACGCACGGGCGGCACGCGGTGGTGGTGGGGAGGTCGCTGATCGTCAGCAAGCCGCTGGCGTCGCTCCTCATGGCGCCGGGGCCCAACGCCACCGTTACCCTCTGCCACCGCCACACCGTGGACCTTGCCTCGCACACGCGCATGGCGGACATCCTGGTGGTCGCGGTGGGGAAGCCGGGGCTGATCACGCGCGACATGGTGAAGCCGGGCGCCGTGGTGCTGGACGTGGGGACCACCCGCGTGGCGGACCCCGCGGACCCGCGCGGCTACGTGATCCGCGGCGACGTGGAGTTCGACGCGGTGCGCGAGGTGGCCTCCGCCATCACGCCGGTGCCGGGCGGGGTGGGGCCGATGACCATCGCCATGCTCCTGCGCAACACGGTGGAGGCGGCCCGCCGCGCCGCCGCCCGTGCCCGCCGCCGCGCCGGGACCGCCGCGTGACGTACGACCTCTTCTCCTCGGCGGGCGCCAGCGAGCGGCCCAGGCGCGGGATGAACGAGGCCCGCAACGAGGAGGTGGCGCGCGCCGTCGCCGCCCGCGACGCGGACGCGGGGTTCCCCCCGCCCCGCGCAGCACGCCCGGAGTGGACGGTGGCCGACGTCAACGCCGCCGCGCGCGAGCTGGTGGAGAGCGTCCTCCCGCCGATGTGGGTCGTGGGCGAGGTCAGCAACTTCACCAAGGCGCGCTCCGGCCACGTCTACTTCACCCTGCGCGGCCCCGACGCCCAGCTGCGCTGCGTGATGTGGCGCGACGAGGCCCGCCGCCTCCCCACCGCGCCGGCCGAGGGGATGGAGGTTCGCGCGCTGGGACGCGTGACGCTGTACGAGCCGCGCGGCGAGTTCCAGCTCGTGGTGGCGGAGCTGGAGGGGCGTGGCGAGGGGCTTTGGAAGCTGGCCTTCGACCGGCTGCGCACCCGCCTGGAGCTGGAGGGGCTGACCTCGCCCGAGCGGAAGCGCCCTCTTCCCGCGCACCCGGCGTGCGTGGGGGTTGTAACCTCGCGCGACGGCGCCGCCCTGCGCGACGTGGCGGCGGTGGTGCGCAGGCGGGCTCCGTGGACGCGCCTGGTGCTCGCCCCCACGCGGGTGCAGGGGGAGGGCGCCCCGGCCGAGATCGCCGCCGCCATCCGCCGGCTGGGGCGCGCCGGGTGCGCGGACGTGCTGATCGTGGGGCGCGGCGGCGGCTCGGTGGAGGACCTGTGGGCCTTCAACGAGGAAGTGGTGGCGCGCGCGATCGCCGAGTCGCCCATCCCGGTGATCTCGGCCGTGGGGCACGAGACCGACGTAACCATCGCGGACCTGGTGGCCGACCTGCGCGCCCCCACCCCGTCCGCCGCCGCCGAAGCCGCCGTACCCGATGCCCACCGCGTGCGGCGCGAGGTCGCGGAGCTGCGCGCGCGGCTGGTGGATGCGGCGCGCGAGCAGGTGGCGGAGGGGCGCGAGGCGGTCTTCTCCGCGCGGCTGGACCTGCGCGACGCGGCGGAGCGTGGGCTGCGCGGCCGGCGCGAGCGGGTGTCGGCGATGGCGGGGCGGCTGCACGCGCTCTCTCCGCTGGCTACGCTGGCGCGCGGCTTCGCCGTTCCGCTGTCGCCGGAGGGGCGGGTGCTCCGCTCCCGCGCCGACTTCGCGCCGGGAGGGCGCTTCGACCTGCGCGTGGCGGACGGCACCGTCCCCTGCCGCGCCGAGCCCACGACGGACCGATGAGCGAAACCAGGCTGGAGGGCGCGCTGGAGCGCCTGGGCGAGATCGTGGAGCAGCTGGAAGGCGACGGCCTGGAGCTGGACGAGTCACTGGCGCTCTTCGAGGAGGGGGTGCGCCTCCTCCGCGGCGCCGAGGCGGTGCTGGACGGCGCCGAGGAGCGCATCCGCCTGCTGGTGGAGGAGGGCGACGGGTTCCGGCAGGACCCGATGGCGGAGGAGCGGTGACGCTGGCCGGCCCCGCCTCGGCGCGGCTCGACGACTTCCTCGCGCGCGAGCGTGCCCGCGTGAACCATGCGCTGGAAGAGGTCGCGCGGGAGCTCACGCGCTCCGTGGCGCTCCCCCTCCGCGAGCCCGTCCGCTACGCCCTCGCCACGCCGGGGAAGCGCCTGCGCCCCATCCTGTGCGCCGCGGCCTGGCGCGCCTCCGCCGGCGAGCCGGACGAGCGCGTGTACCGCCTGGCGACGGCGGTGGAGATCGTCCACACCTACTCCCTGGTGCACGACGACCTCCCCTCGATGGACGACGACGCCCTGCGCCGTGGGCGTGCCACCCTGCACGTGGTGTTCGGCGTGGCGCGGGCGACGCTGGCGGGCGCGGCGCTGATCCCCGCCGCCGTGTCCGTGCTGGACGGCGCCGCACGCGCGCTGGAGCTTCCACGGGAGCGGCGGGCGCGGCTCGCGGCCGAGCTGTGCGGGGCGAGCGGCGCGGCCGGGATGGTGGGCGGGCAGGTGCTGGATCTGGAGAGCGAGGAGCGTCCCGTCAACGCCGCCGCGCTGGAGTCGATCCACCGGCGCAAGACGGGCGCGCTCCTCGCCGCCTCTCTCCGCATCGGCGCCCTCGCCGCCGGGGCGCGGGAGGAGGTGCTGGCCGCGCTCACGGTGTACGGCGAGGACGTCGGCCTCGCCTTCCAGATCGTGGACGACGTGCTGGACGTCACCGCCAGCGCGGAGGCGCTGGGAAAGACCGCGGGCAAGGACGAGTCGGTGGGGAAGGCGACGTACCCGGCGCTCTTTGGCATCGCGGGCGCCCGCGCCCTCGCCGCCAGCCGGGTAGAGGAGGCGATCTTCGCCTTGCGCGCCGCCCGCATCGCCTCGCCGGAGCTGGAGGCGCTCGCGCGCTTCGTGCTCGAGCGGCGGAGTTGAGAACAATGGGGCTCGAGCGGAGCGGCGGAGAACTGCAACTGCATAGCTCACACAGAGACACAGAGGAAGAAACGGAATCGTCTCCCCAACAAGGGTCGGAGGTGAACGATGATCGATGTGAAGACGGCGGTTCAGGCGGCCGTGCGCTATGCGAAGGAGATGTACGGGGAGCGGGGCGAGAGCAGCCTCCTGCTGGAGGAAGTGGAGCCTTCGTCTGACGAGCGGTTCTGGCTGATTACGTTGAGCTGGCCGAGCCCCGCCAATCCGTTCGTGGCGCTCGCGCGTGCGGGGAGCGGGCGGGACTACAAGATCTTCGAGGTGGACCGCGAGACGGGCGAGGTCCGCTCGATGAAGATCCGTTCCGTCGCATGATCCCCGCCGCTACCGTGGCGCGCTATCGTGGATCGGGGGTGCTCATCGACACCAACCTGCTCCTGATGTACTTCGTGGGCGCGCACGATCCGCGTGAGATCGGAAAGTTCAAGCGAACAATGCAGTTCACGTCCGGGGATCACGATCTCCTCGTGGCGTTTATAGAGCACTTCAGACAGATCGTCACCACACCGCACATCCTGACCGAGGTCAGCAACCTCGCGGGGCAGCTGGCGGGTCGTACCCGGTCGGGTGTATTCGCGGCGCTTAGCGCGGGGCTTGGACTTTTCGGCGAAGAACACACACCCGCGTCGGAACTCGCAGAGGACCCCGCATTCCCGCGTTTCGGGATCACCGATACGGCCGTGCTGCGCGAGGCGAAGGGCCGTTATCTCGTCCTGACGGACGATTTCCGTCTCTCGCAGTACCTCCGATCGGAAGGTGTGGACGTGTTCAACTTCCACCACCTTCGGTTGTACGACCTGCTCGGCTAGTGCCGTGCGCGCGGAGAAGGTTGACGCGGACGTGGATACTTTGTACTGTAAAGTGGAAGCCGTGCCGCGGCTGTGACCGGCGGAGGTTGGTTGAGCGCGGCTCATGGTCTAGATTGTTCGGATGCGGCCGTTCCGGCCGACCCTTGAGAGTGGAAGGAGCCCCGTGGCACTTCTCGACAGAGTGAAATTACCCGCGGACGTCCGCGCGCTGCCAGCCGAGGAGCTTCCCGCCCTCTGCCAGGAAGTGCGCGACCGCGTGATCGACGTGGTGGCGGCCCACAAGGGCGCGCACTTCGGCTCCAACCTGGGTGCGGTGGAGCTCGCCGTGGCGCTGCACCGCGCCTTCGACACGCCGCGCGACCAGCTCATCTGGGACGTGGGGCACCAGGCGTACCCGCACAAGATCCTCACAGGGCGCAACGAGGGGATGCCCGGGATCCGCAAGCGCCACGGGCTCTCCGGCTTCCTGCGCCGCGACGAGAGCGAGTACGACGTCTTCGGCGCCGGGCACGCCGCCACCTCGATCTCCGCCGCCGTGGGGATCGCCGCCGCGCGCGACCTGCGCGGCGACGACTACGAGGCGATCGCGGTGATCGGCGACGGCTCCATGACGTGCGGGCTGGCGTACGAGGCGCTCAACAACGCCGGCGATACCGACCGCGACCTGATCGTGGTCCTCAACGACAACCAGATGTCGATCTCCCCCAACGTGGGGGCGCTGCACAAGTACCTGGGGGTGCACAAGCGGCTGACCGAGGTGCGGACGTCGCCGCTGTACAACCGCATCCGCGACGAGGTGAAGCGGCTGGTGCACGCCGCGCCGCGCATCGGCACCATCGGCGAGATGGTGGAGCACTTCGCGGTGCGCGCGGACGGCGCGTTCAAGGGGATGTTCGTCCCGGGGATGCTCTTCGAGGAGCTGGGCTTCCGCTACGTGGGTCCGGTAGATGGGCACGACGTCGCCTCGCTGGTCGACATCTTCGAGCAGGTGCGCAAGATGAAGGGGCCGCGGCTGGTGCACGTGCTCACCACCAAGGGGAAGGGGTTCGCGCCGGCCGAGGCGGACCAGGTGAAGTGGCACGCGCAGGGCGGCTTCGACCGCACCACCGGCGCGCCGCTCAAGGTCTCCGCCGCCGGGCTCCCGCGCTGGCAGAACGTCTTCGGGCAGGCGCTGACGGAGCTGGCCGCCGAGGACAAGGACGTGGTGGCGATCACCGCCGCGATGGCCGGCGGCACGAGCACCGACATCTTCCAGAAGGCGCACCCGGAGCGTTTCTTCGACGTGGGGATCGCCGAGGGGCACGCCGTGACCTTTGCCGCCGGCCTGGCGACGCAGGGAATCAAGCCGGTGGTGGCGATCTACTCCACCTTCCTCCAGCGCGCGTACGACTCCATCGTGCACGACGTGGCGCTGCAGGAGCTGCCGGTGTGCTTCGTGATGGACCGCGCCGGCATCGCGGGCGACGACGGGCAGACGCATCACGGCGGGCTCGACATCGCCTACCTGCTGGCGGTGCCGGGGATGACGATCGCGGCGCCGCACAACGCGGACGAGCTGATCGGGCTGATGAAGCTGGCGCTGGAGGGGAAGCACGGCCCCTTTGCCATCCGCATTCCGCGCGACAACGTCCCCGCGCTGCCGAGGCCGATCGCCGAGATCGAGCCGGTGGTGCACGGGAGCTGGGAGACGCTGCGCACCGGCAAGGACGTCGCGATCCTGGCGGTGGGAACGATGGTTGCCCCCGCGATGGCCGCCGCGGAGATGCTGCAGCGCGAAGGCGTCTCGGCCACGGTGGTCAACGCCCGCTTCGTGAAGCCGCTCGACGAGGGGACGCTGGAGCGCCTCTTCCCCGCGCACCCGCACCTGCTGACGGTGGAGGAGGGGACGGTGGTGAACGGCTTCGGCACGTACGCGGCGGCGCACGTGGCGGAGCGCTGGCCGGGGGTGCGCTGCGCCTCGATGGGGCTTCCGGACCGCTTCGTGGAGCACGGCGAGCGCGCCGAGCTGCTGGGCGAGCTGGGGCTCACGCCAGAGGGGATCGCGGCGCGGGCGCGCACGCTGGTGGGCAAGCCGCTGCGGAAGCTGCTTGAGACCGCCTGACGGCGCGGGGCCGTGGCGCGTGGGCGTCGTCGGCCATGCGCGGTACGACGAGCTCGAAGCGGCGCTGGCCCGCCTCCTGGCTTTCGTCCGGGAACGCGGGCTGGAGCTGTTCCTGGAGGACGACCTCCTGGAGGCTGCCCCCGGTTCGGCGGTCCTGACGCCCGGCCTGGTGCCCACGCTCGACGTGCTCCTCACGCTGGGGGGCGACGGGACGCTGCTGAGGGGCGCACGGCTGGTGGCGCGCGACTCCGTCCCGGTGCTGGGGATCAACCTGGGACACCTGGGCTTCCTCACCACCGCGCCGCCCTCCGAGCTGGAGGTGGCGCTGGACTGCTGGCTGCGCGGCGACTTCGAGCTGGACCGGCGCATGGCGCTGGACATCCGCTCGGTGGGGCCGGACGGCGTGGCGCGCGGGGAGTACCTGGCGCTGAACGACGCGGTGCTGCACAAGGGCGGCTCGGCGCGCGTGATCCGGCTGCAGGTGACGGCGCTGCGCGAGGAGGTGGGGAGCTACAGCGCCGACGGCATCATCCTGGCGACGCCCACCGGCTCAACGGCGTACTCCCTCTCGGCGGGCGGCCCCATCGTCCACCCCGACGTGGACTGCATCATCGCCACCCCGATATCTCCCCACACGCTGAGCGTGCGCCCCCTCGTCCTCCCCGCCGAGGAGACGCTGACGGTGGAGGTGCTCTCGCCCACCGAGGAGCTGATCCTGACGATCGACGGTCAGGAGAGCGAGCGGCTGATCCCCGGCGCACGCGTCGTGGTGCGACGCGCAGACGAGCGCGTGTCCCTCGTCCGCCTCCCCGAGCGCAGCTTCTTCTCCACCCTGCGCCGCAAGCTGCGCTGGGGCGACCTTGAAGAGCGCAGCCGATGACGAACGGCCCCGGTGCGATGCGCCGGGGCCGTCGTGTTTCCAAACAGCCATCACACAGAGACACAGAGGGAAGGGGCAAGAAAAGAAGAGGCTCTCGTTCTGTTCTCCCGGATCTTTCTGGTCCCTCCGTGTCTCTGTGTGATGTTTTGAATGGGATGCTTTCGCCGCGCTGGATCTTCGGTTATTATTCGGTAAGAACCGGGGAGGCGGGGCGGGGGTATACAGCGTGCTGACCCGTCGCGCCGGAGTGGCGCACGACGTACCTTGCGGGATGAACGCACGCAGATCCGGATGAATCCGCACGCTCTCAACGTCCTGGAGTACCGCGACGCGCTGGGCATCGTCGCAGGCTACGCATCATCGTCGCTCGGCGGGGACGCGGTGCGTGCGCTGGAGCCCTCGGCCGACCTCGGGTGGATCGAGCCGGAGCTGGCGCGCGTGGACCAGATGCGCGGCTTCCTCCGCGGCGACTCGGGGTGGTACATCCCGGCGATCCCGGACGTGCGCGACCCGCTCCGCAAGCTGCGCGTGGAAGGCTCCGTCCTCGACGGCAGCCAGCTCCGCGACGTGGCGACGCTCCTCGCATCTTCGCGGGTGACGCGGCGCGCGATCCAGGGTCAGGCGGCGAGCTTTCCGCTCCTGGCGATGCTCGCTGGCGCGCTGGTGGAGGCGGAGAAGGAGGAGACGGAGATCGGGCGCACCATCGACGACCACGGCACCGTGCGCGACGAGGCCTCGCCGCTCCTCTACCGCACGCGGCGCGAGATCAAGAGCGCGCGCAACCGGCTGGTGGAGAAGCTGGCGGCCTACGTTTCGTCGCTCCCGGCGCACTACCAGGTGCCGGACGCGTCGGTGACGGTGCGCGAGGGGCGCTTCGTGATCCCCATCCGCCGCGAGGGGCGTGGCGAGGTGGGCGGGATCGTGCACGACGAGAGCGGAACGGGGGCGACCCTCTTCGTGGAGCCGCCCGTCGCGGTGGAGATGATGAACCGCCTCCGCGAGCTGGAGGCGACGGAGCAGCGCGAGGTCACGCGCATCCTGCGCGAGCTCTCCGCCCGGCTGCGGCCGATGCAGCCTGAGCTGCTGGCGACGCTGGACGCGATGGTGGCGCTGGACTCGGTGTACGCCCGCGCGCGCTACGCCATCAAGTCGGACGGGCACGTGCCGCGGCTCCTCCCGGCGGGGACGGAGGAGTACGAGGTGGTGAACGGATACCACCCGGTGCTCCAGGCGCGCAGCGCGGCGGTCGTTCCCTTCGACCTGCGGATGGACGCGGGGGAGCGGACGCTGCTGATCTCAGGGCCCAACACCGGCGGCAAGACGGTGCTGCTGAAGGCGATCGGGCTGATCTCGCTCCTGACGCAGAGCGGGATCATCCCGCCGGTGGGGCCGCGCTCGAAGCTCCCCGTCTACCGCCAGGTGTTCGCCGACATCGGCGACGAGCAGAGCATCGAGGCGTCGCTCTCCACCTTTTCCGCGCACCTCAAGAACCTGCGCGAGGCGCTGGACGGCGCGGACTGGGAGGCGCTGGTGCTGACGGACGAGATCGGGAGCGGGACGGACCCGGTGGAGGGCGGCGTGCTGGCCCGCGCCATCCTCATCGAGCTGACGCGCCGCTCCGCCTTCACCGTCGCCACCACGCACCTGGGGCAGCTCAAGCTCCTGGCGACCGAGGAGCGCGGAGTGGTGAACGCGTCGCTCCAGTTCGACGCCGAGCGCCTGCAGCCCACGTATCGCCTGGTGAAGGGGATCCCCGGCCGCTCGTACGGCCTGGCGATCGCGCGGCGGCTGGGGATGGCGGAGTCGGTGCTGGAGCACGCGGAGTCCGCGCTGCCGCAGGGCGAGCGCGACGTGGCCCGCCTGCTCCTGGATCTGGAGGCGAAGGAGCTGCGCCTCTCGGAAGCCACCGTCGCGCTGGAGCGCCAGCTGGCGGAGACGCGCGCGCTGCAGCAGGCGCTTGAGGAGCGGGAGCGCTCGCTGAAGGAGAAGGAGCGCGATGCGGAGCGGCGGGCGCGGCAGCAGGCGCGCGACCTCCTCCTCCGCTCGCGTGCCGAGGTGGAGGCCGCCATCCAGGAGGTGCGAGGCGTGGCCGACGCGGCGCAGCTGGAGGAGGCCGCCCGCGCCGCCCGCCGCCGCGTGGAGGAGGCCGCGACCCGCCAGCGCGAGCGCGTGCCGCAGGAGCGCAACAAGGCGGGGGCGCACCCCGACCGCCCGGCCGGCGCGGTGGCGCTGGAGGCGGGCGTTCGCGTGCGGATCGAGTCGCTGGGGCGCACCGGCACGGTGGTGGAGGTGCGCGACGGAAAGGCGCTGGTGGAAGCGGGCTCCATCCGCCTCCTCCTGCCGCGCGAGGACCTGTCCCCGCTCCCCGCCGGCGACCAGCAGCGCGAGCGCAGCAAGCCGACCGCCGGCTACTACTCGCACACCAGCGAGGCGCATCCGGAGGTGGACCTGCGCGGGATGCGCGTGGACGAGGTGGAGACGGTGCTCGGCCGCGCGGTGGACGACGCGATCCTGGCGGGCCTCCCGTCGTTCCGCATCATCCACGGCAAGGGCACCGGCGCGTTGCGAGCCCACGTCCGCGACCTGATCAAGAACGACCGCCGCATCCTGACCTCGCGAACCGGTGAGCTGTTCGAGGGCGGGACGGGGGTGACGGTGGTGGAATTTGGTTGAACTACAGGGATGAGGGGATGGGGGATGGGGGATGTAGAACTGCAACGGCGGCAGCACGCCGTTTCCCCGATCCCCATGGTTGTCCCTCATCCCTCATCCCCTCATCCCCTCATCCCTAATCCCTGCGCCCTTGCCCATTCCGGATCACCTCGTCGAACAGGTCCGACAGCAGGCGGACCTCGTGGAGATCGTCTCGGAGCACACGCGCCTCAAGCGCTCCGGGAGGACCTTCCGCGGGCCGTGCCCGTTGCACGGCGGCGACGGGCCCAACTTTTCGGTCGATCCGGCGAAGGGGTACTACAAGTGCTTCGTCTGCGGGGAGGGGGGGACGGTCTTCACCTTTCTGATGAAGCACCTGGGGATGAGCTATCCCGAGGCGATCCGCACGGTGGCGGAGCGCGTGGGGATCGAGATCCCGGACGAGCGGGCGCGGCGCCAGGAAGTCGATCCCAACCAGCCGCTGTACGAGGTCAACGCCTTCGCGGCGGACTGGTTCAGGAAGCGGCTCTGGGACGACGAGCGCGGCAAGCCGGCACGCGAGTACCTGGAGCGGCGCGGCATCACCCGCGAGACGGCGGAGCGCTTCGGTCTGGGGTGGGCGCCCGAGGAGTGGACCGCGCTGGGCGAGGCCGCGCGCAAGCACGGCATCGACAACGGGCGCCTGCTGGCGCTCGGTCTGGCGAAGGAGTCGAAGAACGGGCGTGACCCCTACGACGCCTTCCGCGCGCGCATCATCTTCCCCATCGAGGACCTGAGCGGGCGCGTGGTGGCGTTCGGGGGGCGCATCCTTGGCGAGGCGGACGAGCGCACGCCCAAGTACCTCAACTCCCCCGAGTCGCCCGTCTACCACAAGGGCAACGTCCTCTACGGCCTGGGATGGAGTCGCGGCGCCATCCGCAAGGAAGAGGCGGTGCTGGTGGTGGAGGGGTACATGGACTACGTCTCCCTCGCCGCGCACGGGGTGGGTAACGCCGTGGCGCCGCTGGGGACGGCGATGACGCAGGAGCAGTGCGAGCTGATCGCCCGCTACGCCCCGCGCGCCATCCTCCTGTACGACAGCGACAAGGCCGGCCTCAAGGCCACCTTTCGCACCGGCGACGAGCTCCTGCGCGCCGGCCTCGAGGTCCTCGTCGCCACGCTGCCGGAGGGGGAGGACCCCGACTCGCTCGTCCGCAACAAGGGGCAGGCCGCGCTCCGCCGCTTCCTGGACGACGCGGTGGACGTGATGGAGCGCAAGATCCAGATCCTGGAGCGCAAGGACTTCTTCTCCAGCATCAAGGGCACCCGCCAGGCGATCGACTCCCTCCTCCCCACCGTCCGCGCCGCCTCCGATGAGCTGGTCCGCGGCGTGTACATCCAGCGCATCTCCGAGAAGACGGGCGTTCCGCGCGAGACGCTGGAGCGCGAGGTGGCGGAGGCCGCGGCGCGTGATCCCCGCGCGCCCGGCCCGCTCGAGCGCCGCCGCCGCGACGAAGGTCGCCGCGCCGAGGATTTCGCGCAGAGGCCCGCGCGCAAGGACATGCGCACCAACGCCGAGCGCTCGCTCCTCCTGCTGATGGTGCACGACGAACGCTGGGTGGAGGAGGCGGCGAAGCACGTGGAGGCGGACGCCCTGTTGCTCCCTCTCCACCGAACCCTCTTTCAGGGGCTTCTGGACGCCGAGGGTCAGCGTGATGCCGAAGGCGAGTGGCTCACCCGCTTCCCCGCCGAGGTGCAGCCGCTCCTCGAAGAGCTGCGCGGCGACCCCGAGATCGCGTCGATGGTGCCGGCCGAGGCGTTCTTTCGCGGGAGCGTGTCGCAGATCCTGGAGCGGGCGCACCTCGAGCGCCTGGCCGAGCTGAACCGCGAGCTCAACATCGCCGGCCCGGAGCAGCAGATGCTCCTCCTTCGCGAAAAGGCGCAGCTCGTAAAGGTGATGCGCGAGAACGGCTATCTCCGCCGGACGGGCTTCGTGCAGGCGCTCACGCAGAGCACGCCGCGCTATGGCGCCGGACCGGACTGACACAGACGCGGGATGGCGCATACCCCCTTCTGTCATCCTGAGTGAAGCGCTGCGCCGTCCTCCGCCGTGCTCTACCCTCTGGCGCCGAACGAAGGATCTACTATGCGTTTCGAGGGGGACGGCGTGAGGCGCGGGTCCCGGCCCGGCTACGGCTAGATTCCTTGGTCGCCGCAGGAGTTTGGGTGTGCTTCGCCGATGACGGAGTGGGCGGGCTCCCTCAGAATGACAAGGGGAAGGAGTAAGATGAGGCTGGACGATCTGGAGACGCCCGCGGCGCTGGTGGACGTGGAGCGGATGGAGGCGAACCTGCGGCGCGCGGCCGAGTACTGCCGCGCGCATGGGCTCGACTGGCGGCCGCACGCGAAGACGCACAAGACGCCGGAGCTGGCGGCCGAGCAGGTGCGGCTGGGCGCCGTCGGCGTAACGGTGGCGACGCCGCGCGAGGCGGAGGTGATGGCGACGACGGTGGACGACATCCTCCTCGCGTATCCGCCCTTTGGCGCCAGCAAGCTGGAGCGGCTGATGCGCCTCCCCGGGCACGTGCGCCTGACCGTAGGGCTGGACTCGGCGGAGGCGCTGGACGCGCTGGCGGAGGCGGCGCGCCGGGCCGGGCGGACGGCGGGGGTGCTGGTGGAGCTCGACGCGGGGATGGGACGCGTCGGCCTCGGGTCGCCGGAGCACGCGGTGGAGCTGGCGCGGCGGGCGAGCGAGACACCCGGGGTGGAGTACCGGGGTATCATGTTCTACCCGGGACACATCCGCGGCCCCGTCGCGGAGCAGGACGAGGCCCTCGCCGCACTCAATGCCCGCCTCGCCGAGCGCATCGCGGCGCTGGCGGATGCCGGGCTGCGGCCACGGGTGGTGAGCGGCGGATCGACGCCGACCTTCTGGCGCTCGCACGAGGTGGCGGGGATCACCGAGCTGCGCCCCGGCACCAACATCTTCAACGACCGCACCACGGCCGAGATCGGCGCGTGTGTGTGGGACGAGTGCGCGTACTCCGTGCTCGCCACAGTGGTCAGCACGGCGGTGGCGGGGCAGGCGGTGGTGGATGCGGGCTCCAAGGCGCTCGCCAAGGAGGAGCTGCGCGCCACCGGTGGCGGCTACGGCGCGCTCCTGGAGCACCCCGAGGTCGTGGTCAAGGCCGTCTCCGAAGAGCACGGCCTGCTCGACCTGGGCGCGACCGACTGGCGCCCGCGCGTCGGCGACCGGGTGCGCATCGTCCCCAACCACGTGTGCGTGTCGGTGAACCTGCAGGAGCGGCTGTGGGGCGTGCGCGGCGACGAGGTGGCGGCGGAGTGGGAGATCGCGGGGCGCGGGCGCGCGCCTTGGGTGGCGCGGACGCAAGCGGCTGCCGTTGGCTGAGATACGGGTGGGCGGGGTGCACTCTCCGCCCGTCTTTGGTTAGATTGCCCGCGCCCGATCCGCCGTACCCCCGTCCCAAGCGCAATGAACCTGATCCTCCGGCTCTTCTACGTGCTCCTTTGGGGGATGCGCGGCGCGCGGCTCCAGCCGCTGGACGAGTCCGTGGTGAAGTTCCGGGTCTTTCCGAACGACCTGGACACCAACCTCCACATGAACAACGGCCGCTACCTCACGCTGATGGACCTGGGGCGGCTGGACCTGCTGGTGCGCCTGGGCGTGGTGCGCGAGGTGCGCCGGCGGCGCTGGAACCCGGTGGTCGCATCGCTCGCCATCCGCTACCGCCGCTCGCTGGCGCCGTGGCAGAGCTACGAGCTGAGGACGCGGCTGGTGGGGTGGGACGACCGCTGGTTTTTCATGGAACAGCGCTTCACCCGCGGCGGCCAGACGATGGCCGTGGCCATGGTGAAGGCGCTCTTCGTGGGTCCGGGCGGGCGGGTCGCGCCGCAGGAGCTGGTGGATGCGACGGGCTACGCCGTGGAGCCGCCGGAGATTCCAGAGTCGATTCGCAGATGGGAAGATGCCGAGGACGACCTCCTCGAGCAGCGGGAGCTTGCGACCCGGGATGGATGAGATGCACGACTTCGAGGCCCTCGCCGCCCGCATGGAGCGGCTGGAACGCACCGTCGAAGAGCTGGCCCGCCGCCTCCCCGCCGCGGAGGCCGGCTCGGCTGCGCACGCGCTCCCGCCGCGCGTTCCCGTGCGCCCCGCCGCGGCGGGGCGCGTCCCGCGCGAGGCGATCCGTTGGGACGGGCAGCTCTGGCTGAACCGGCTGGGGATAGGGCTCCTCCTGCTGGGCGTCGCGCTCCTCTTCCGCTACTCCATCGACATGGGGTGGACCACGCCGGGGGTGCGCGTGGGCTTCGGCACCGCCGTCGGCGTCACGCTGCTGGCGGCCGGTCTGCGCATCGGGGAGAAGCGCCGCTTTGGCTCGGTGCTGGTAGGGGGCGGGATCGCGGTCTTCTACATCGTGGGATGGGCCGCCTTCAACCTGTACTCGCTGGTCGGCTACACGGCGGCGTTCGCGGGCGCGGTCGCGGTCACGGCGCTCGCCTTCTGGCTGGCGCTGCGCAAGGACGAGCCGGCGCTCGGCATCATGGGCGCCATCGGCGGGTTGGGGACGCCGCTGCTGCTGGGGCTTTCCTACGGCACGCCGCGCGGCCTCGCCATCTACACCTGCATCATCATCGGCTGGACGGCGGCGCTGCACCTGAAGCGGAGCTGGCGCTGGGTGCTGTGGACGACGCTGGCCTTCGGGTGGGTGCTGCTGTGCCGCTACGCGTACCACGTGGCGCTTCCGGACCGCCTCGTCACCGCCGACGCGTGGGTGCTGCAGGGCGCGGCAGTCTTCGCGTGGGCCTGTACGGGGCTCCTGCCGCTCCTGGTACGCCTGCGCCTGACGGGCGAGCGGCGCTGGTCGGACCTGGACGCGATGCACTGGTACGGCGTCGCGCTGGTGCCGCCGGGCGCCGCGCTCCTGGTCACCGGGCTGGTGTGGACGCTTCCTGGCGAGCGCTGGGGCGCCACGGCGACGGCGGTCTCGGCGCTCTACGCCGCCGCCGCCTACCTCCTCTGGTCGCGCGACCGGCGGCTGGCGCGGGTGCTCGCGCTCGCCGCGTCGGTGATGCTGACGGTGGGAATGATCGGCGCGCTGAAGGGGAACGTGCTGCTGGCCGGGATCGCGGCGCAGTCGCTGGCGCTTCACGCGCTCGCCGGGAAGGGGGGCGGGGTCGCGCTGCGCTGGACGGCGCACAAGGCGTACGTTGGCGCGGGGGCTTGGCTGATCATCCGCCTCGCCGTGGACCCGGGGGCGGGGCTGGCGAGCTCGTCCACGGCGGTGCTGGTGCTGGCGTGCGGGTTCGCGGCGTCGTACCTCGTGCACCGGCACGGGGAGATGCTCGCCTACCGCTACTTCGTCCATGGCGCCCTGCTCTGCTTCCTCTGGCGCGAGCTGGCGCGGATGGACGGCGGCGAGGGGTTCGCGACGGTGGCGTGGGGCGCGTACGCGCTGGGGCTGCTCCTCTTCGGGATGTGGCGCGCCCGCCCGCTGGTGGAGAAGACGGCGCTCGCCACCCTGCTGGTGGTCGTCTCGAAGCTCTTCCTGGTGGACCTGGCGGCGCTGGAGGCGATCTACCGAATCCTACTGTTCCTGGGCTTCGGGGCCGTGTTCCTATTCTTCAGCTACGCCCTGCAGACGTGGCTCCGTCCGCGCGCGGCGGAGCCGCCCCCTGCCTCCCGCGTCGCCGGTTGACGCCCCACGCCCCGCCCGCCGGCCTCTGCGAGAGCTGCCGCAACGTGCGCATCGTGGACACACGCAAGGGCTCGCGCTTCTATCTTTGCGAGCTGTCCGAGGTGGACCCGCGCTTCCGCAAGTACCCGCCGATCCCGGTGCTGCGCTGCATCGGGTACGCCCCGGCGGAACCCGCGGTGGAATGACGACGACGGGCCCGGCGCGAGCCGGGAGCTTGCAGCGTACTAGCCGCGCCGGCCCATTGGCGCACTTACCGCCCGCTTCCGGTGGGAACCATCAACCCAGGAGTTCTGAATTGAGACGCCATGCCCTCGCGGCACTCTGCCTGTTCCTCGCCGCCGGCTGCGAGGACCCCTCCGGCACCCGGGAGCTCACCGGCACCGAGGGAGAGCTTATCGCCACGTTCGATGGCGGGAAGCGCTTCAGTGTACGGGGTGAATGTCGAACGGGGCCTTCGCCCGTGTGCGCGTCCGCTACCGTCTACCATCATCCGGAATTCGGCCGGAGCGTGGGGGTCGATGGCATCGTCGTGTCCGGCAACCGGTACGAACAATTGATCCTGTCGCTGAGCGACTCCGAAGTGGGCACGTACACGTTTGGCCAGGGGTGCGACCGCTGCACCTTCGTAACCTATTCGGCTGGGGAATGGCCGGGTGCGTCGACCGTCTATCCCCCCCCGCCGAACAGTTGGGACAACGTCTCCGCGACGGTAACGATCACGGACGCGGGCAATGGTCGGCTCCGCGGCACCTTCCGCACCATTTTGGCGGGCAGGGGATTACCGGACCTCGAGGTGCGCGAGGGGAGGTTCGACGTTCCGCTGCGCACGCCGTGACCGGAATGCGCCGCGGGTGCACTCCGGCGCAGGCGCGGTGGTATGACGACGACGGGCCCGGCGCGCTGCCGGGCCCGTTGTGTATGATCTGGCGAGTGGCTGATCGTGGCGAGTGAACTCGCGGCAACAACGGCACAAAGTCCGCCTGCGCGGACTCCGGGTCTAATTTCGCGTTTCTGGAGCCGGCTTTAGCCGCCTTCCCGTGGTTCCAGCCGGGGGATTCATTTTCATTTCATCCCCCGGCGACCGGCCGCCGGACCCGTCCCTTGCCCTCACTCCCCTCCGTACATCGCCTCCAGCTCGTACACGGCCTCGGCGGGGCCGATGACGATCAGCGTCTCGCCGGCGCTGAGGACGCGCTGGGCGTCGGGGTTGAGGGCAAAGGTGCCGCCGGTGTCGCGGATGGCCAGGATGCTCACGTTGCGCATGCGGCGCAGATCGCAGCGCGCCACCGTCTGGCCCGCAAAGGGGGACTCGGGCGCGATGGTGATCTGCCCCACGTCGACCGCCACGTCCATCCCGAAGCTGAACATCTCGTTGAACAGGTCGTGCACGGCGGGTCGCAGGAGGGCAAGCGCCAGCCGGTGCCCGCCGATGTCCTCGGGGGTGACCACGCGGTCCGCGCCGGCGCGGCGCAGCTTCGACTCGGATGCGTCGCTGTTGGCGCGCGAGACGACGAGGAGCTTGGGGTTGAGGCCGCGCGCGGTGAGCACCGTGAGGACGTTGTTGGCGTCGGAATCCAGGGCGGCCACCAGCCCGCGCGCCCTCGCCACGCCGGCGGCTTCCAGGATGCCGTCGTGCGTGGCGTCGCCGATCAGGTGGGGGATTCCCTCGGCCAGCAGGCGCTCCTCGAACTCCTCCTTCTCGTCGATCACCAGGAACGACTCGCCGCGCACCATCAGGTCGCGCACGATGCGGGTGCCCAGCCGCCCGTAGCCGCAGACGATGAAGTGGTCCCTCAGGTTGTCGATGCGCTGCGTCATCTTCCGCCTCTCCACGGTCAGCCAGTACGTCTGCCCCAGCATCACCTCGATCGCGTTGCCGGCGGCCCACGCGCCCACGCCGACGCCGACCATGATCAGCCCGATGGTGAAGAGGCGCCCGCCCTGCGACAGCGGCTCCGTCTCGCCGTAACCCACCGTGGCGACGGTGATCACCGTCATGTACAGCGCATCGACCCACCCCATCCCCTCCACGAAGCGGTAGAAGAGGGTGCTCCCCGCCATCAGCAGAAAGAGGACGAGGAGCGCGATCTGCAGCCTGCGGAGCGGGTGCTGCGCCGCTGAGCTGATCCGGTAGCGGAGTGACGCCTTGCGCGCCCGCTTGCGGCGGTCGTTGGGGTAGGCGCGCGTGGGGCGGATCACGGCTCAGGCGGCGCCGAAGCCGCGCGTCGCCTCCACCGCGCGGCGATACTGCTCCACCTGGCGCTCGATCTCCGCCGCGCTCCAGCCGATCCCCGGCTCGGCCGCCATCCGCTCCGCCACCTCGCGCGCCACGGAAAGGCCGCCGTCGCGCGCCTCGTAGAAGATGTGGAGGCGGCGCACCAGCAGGTCCTCCAGCGTCATCGCCATCTCGCACCGTACCGCGCGCGCGATCTCGCCGCGCAGGTAGGGGAGGGAGGGGACCAGGCGCGTGCCCAGCTCGGGTTCGCGCCTGATCTCGTCCAGCACCGCGCCCGCCTCGTCGCCGTAGAAGCGGGCCAGGTGCGTGGCGGCCGCTTCGTCCACACCCACGGCGGCGGCCTCCTGGCGGATGCGCGCGGCGAAGTCGTCCCACGGCTCAGTGGGAGCGGCGGGGAGGGGGAGGTCTTCGGTGAGGGAGCTCCCGCTCGCGACGCCGTGCCGTTCCTGGAGGATGCGCGCCGCCTCGTCCGCCACCTCGGCGGCCATCACGCGGTAGGTGGTCAGCTTGCCGCCCGCGATGTTGAGGAGGCCGCTGCGGTCCTGCCAGATCTCGTGCTCGCGCGAGGTGGCGCTCTCCGAACGGCCGCCCTCGGTGTCGAGCGGCGCCAGGAGGGGGCGCAGGCCGGCCCAGGTGCTCACCACGTCCTCCGCCGTGAGCCGCGCCGCGGGGAAGATGGAGTTGGCGGACTCCAGCAGGTAGCGCACGTCGGCCTCGTCCGCGCGCACGTCGGCGGGGGAGCCGCGAAAGTCGGTGTCGGTGGTCCCCACGTACGAGAAGTCGCCCCACGGCAGCACGAACATCACCCGCCCGTCCACGGGGGAGCGGAAGGTGATGGCGCCGCGGTTCCCCAGCCGCTCGCCAGGCACCATGATGTGGACACCCTTGGTGGTGCGCAGCCGCGGCTTCGTGCCGGGGTCCGCCAGGCGGCGCACGATGTCGCTCCAGGGGCCGGTGGCGTTCAGGATCACGCGCGCGCGCACCTCCGCGACGCCCCCGCCCAGCCGGTCGCGCACGCGCACACCCGCCACCCGCGCCCCCTCGCGCAGGAAGCCGGTCACCTCGGCGTGCGGCACGACGGCGGCGCCGGACTCGTGGGCGCCGCGGGCGTTGGCCAGCGCCAGCCGCGCGTCGTCCACCGATGCGTCGTAGTAGAGCGCGGCGCCCCTCACGCCCTCGGTACGCAGCGCCGGCTCCGCGGCCGCCACGGCCTGCGGCGAGAGCATCCGGTGCCGCGAGATGTTGCGAAAGAGGGAGAGGAGGTCGTACAGCCACATCCCCGCCTGCAGCTTGCGGCGCCCGACGGGGCCGTTGCGGAAAACGGGGAAGAGGAAGGGAAGGGGATGCACCAGGTGCGGGGCCAGCGCCAGCAGGCGGCGCCGCTCCGCGCTGGCCTCGAAGACGAGACGGAAGTCGAACGTCTCCAGGTAGCGGAGGCCCCCGTGGATCAGCCGCGACGATCGGCTGCTGGTGCCCTGCGCGATGTCGCCCGCGTCCACCAGCGCCACCCGCAGCCCGCGCCCGGCGGCGTCGCGTGCCACCCCGGCGCCCGTGATCCCTCCGCCGATCACCAGCACGTCCCACGTCCCGCGCCCGAGCGCGTTCCAGTGCCCCGTGCGCGCCGCGGCGGAGAAGGGCGTCACGGCGTCAGGACGCGCTCTCGGCGACGTCCTTGAAGCCGAGCGCGCGCAGGAGCGAGGCGAAGGAGACGTCGGCGTGGCTCAGGACGAAGACCCCTTCGAACGTCGTGTCCAGGAAGGTGAAGTCGGTCTCGATCAGGAGCCCGTCCACCGCGTCGCGCCCTACTACCTCGCGGTCGCCGGCGGTGAGGACGGGGGTGCCGATCATCACGCCCTTGTTGAGGAACGTCCCCAGCACCCCCACGTACGCCGCGCACACGATGTTCCCCATCTCGTTGAGCGCCGAAAGCTCCAGCGCCCCGATCTCGGTGTGGCGGGAGGGGTCGCGGCGCATCATCAGCGCCACCATGCGCAGCGCGGTCTCCTTGGCCAGCACGAGCGCCGCCTGCTCGCCCCCCTCGTCCGACACGCCCACGATGGGAACGCTGATCAGCACCAGCTCACTGTCGCCCGGGAGCGACGCGATCAGCGCCGCGCGCGTCACCCACTGGATGCGCGGCACGGAGATCATCACGGTGAGCCCCGTGAGCTGCGACAGGTTGGTGGCGGCGTGGCCCGCCCCGATGTTCACGATCTCGCGGATCGCGTCGAGATGCTGGGGTGTCACCGGGAGCTGGGTGGTCATCGTGGATGCGGTATGCGAAATCGGCGCGGACACGTCCGTTACCCTGGCCTCGGCAGGAGTCGGGCCGTGGCGTATGGGCTGCCCCCCAGCAGGGCTGGCGAGTGAACTCGCGGCAACAACAGCACAAAGTCCGCCTGCGCGGACCCGGGGGTGGGATTCTTATGGCGCTTCCAGCTCTGCGGGGCGGGAAGTGCGCTCCACGAGCGAATGAATCCGCCGCTGGAAAAACGCAAAGTCCGCCTTCGCGGACTCCGGGTCCAATGCCGCGTTTCCCGAGCCGGCTTCAGCCGCCTTCCCGTGGTTCCAGCCGGGGGCTTCAGCCCCCGGCGACCGGCCGCCGTACCCTCCCTGCCGCCCCGCACCAACCCCGCCCCCCGGAGCCTGCGAAGGCAGGCTTCACGTGGTTGTTGCTGCGGTATTAACCGCCGGGGGGGCCTGGCTGGAGTCCTGCGCCCCACCTCACAGCCGCGGGACCGTCACCCCCACCTGCCCCTGGTACTTCCCCTTGCGGTCCGCATAGCTGACCTCGCACGGCTCGTCCGACTCGAAGAAAAGCACCTGCGCGATCCCCTCGTTGGCGTAGATGCGCGCCGGGAGAGGCGTCGTGTTCGAGATCTCCAGCGTCACGAAGCCTTCCCACTCTGGCTCGAAAGGAGTTACGTTCGTGATTATGCCACATCTGGCATAAGTGCTTTTACCGACACAAAGCGTCAGCACGTTGCGGGGAATGCGGAAGTACTCCACCGACCTCGCCAGCGCGAACGAGTTGGGGGGGACGATGCATACGTCGCCCTCGAAGTTCACGAACGACCTGTCGTCGAAGTTCTTGGGGTCGACGATGGCGTTGTTGACGTTGGTGAAGATCTTGAACTCGCGCGCCACCCGCATGTCGTAGCCGTACGACGACACGCCGTACGAGATCGTCCCCTTCCTCACCTGCGCGTCCTCAAAGGGCTCGATCATCGCGTGCTCGCGCGCCATCTGCCGGATCCACCGATCGGACTTGAGGCTCATGGGGGAGGCTGTGAAACAGGTGAGGGAGCGGAAGTTGCACGTGGCGCGGCAACCCCGAACGACATCCGAAGGCGGGGGTACCGTGGGCACCGCCGCGGGGCCGGGGACAGGGGCGCCAAGCTAGGCGCCAGCCCCCCCGCGCGGCAAGGGGGAAAAGGCCCCGTTCTTCGCTTGACCGTGGGGCGGACGCGTCGTACATTGGCCCGGCTCCACACAAGTGAAGGATTTCACAAACTACCGCCTCACAGGGCGTACGCCGACATGCTTCGCTCGTACCTTCCCGCGCTGATCATGCTGGCCATCTCGGTGGCCAACGCGATCTTCATGGTGGTGCTCTCCACGGTGCTCAGCCCCGGGGGGAAGACCAAGGTGAAGTCCGCCCCGTACGAGAGCGGGATGGACCCGCTGGGCGGCACGCGCGAGCGCTTTTCGGTGAAGTTCTACATGGTGGCGATCCTGTTCATCGTGTTCGACGTGGAAACCGTGTTTCTCCTTCCCTGGGCCGTATCGCTGCGGCCTCTGGGGTGGGAGGGCTTCGCCTCTGCGATGATCTTCATCTTCATCCTGACGGTGGGGCTCGTCTACGAGTGGAAGAAGGGAGCGCTGGAATGGGACTGAACGAGAACACCAATCCGCAGCCGATCGTCAAGCCGGCCGACGCGGTCATGCCCGCCCCCGAGGGCGGTATCTTTTCCGGCTCGCCGTCGTTCCTCACCACCCGGCTGGACACGGTGGTGAACTGGGCGCGCGAGAACTCCATCTGGCCGATGCCGTTCGGCACGGCGTGCTGCGCCATCGAGATGATGGCCACCGCCGCCACGCGCTACGACCTCGCCCGCTTCGGGATGGAGCGGATGAGCTTCTCGCCCCGGCAGGCGGACCTGCTGATCTGCGCGGGGCGCGTGTCGTACAAGATGGCGCCGGTGCTGCGCAAGATCTGGGAGCAGATGCCGAGCCCCAAGTGGGCGATCTCGATGGGCGCCTGCGCGTCCACGGGCGGCGTCTTCGACGTGTACAGCATGGTGCAGGGGATCGACACCATCATCCCGGTGGACGTGTACGTACCCGGCTGCCCGCCGCGGCCCGAGGGGCTGATGTACGGGATCCTGATGATCCAGGAGAAGATCCGCCGCTCGTCGCCCACGGCGCAGGACGAGTGGAACGCGGTGGACCAGCTCCCGGAGGGCGCCAGCTACCTGCCGGACGAGGTGATCAACAATATCACCGTGCAGTTCGGCAACTCGACGAACCAGAACCGCCCCGGCGGACTGATGTCGACGGGGGCGGTGGTGCGGGTGCAGGACAGAAGGCCATAAACTGCGAGTGCTAAGTCCTAAGTCCTAGGTGCTGAACTTCGCGCTCCAGGACTTAGGACTCAGGACTTAGGACTTCAGGACTATGACCCAGAACGACGCATTCAAGAAAGGCCTCGACGATCTCGACGCCGGCCCGCGGCCCTCGGACGCGGGCGATGCAGGCGCGCCTCCGCAGGCCGGCGACCTTCCGCCGCACCCCTCGGTGGAGGCGCTCCGCGAGCGCTTCGGCGACGCGGTGCTGCGCCACGAGCTGGTGAGCGGCGACGAGCACATCGTATACGTGCTGCCGGATCGCAACCTGGAGATCCTCCAGTTCCTGCGCGACGAGCCGGGGCACCGCTACGACTTCCTCCAGGACCTCACCGCGGTCGACTACGGCGGCGGGCGGATGATCCAGGTGGTGTACCAGCTCTGGTCCATCGAGAACAAGCTGAACCTGCGCGTCAAGGCCGAGCTGCCGCTGGACGGGCTGGAGATCCAGTCCGTGTACTACCTGTGGCGCGCCGCCGATTGGCTGGAGCGCGAGGTGTACGACATGTTCGGCGTCGTCTTCACGGGGCACCCGGACCTGCGCCGCATCCTGATGCCGTACAACTACGCCGAGGGGCACCCGCTGCGTAAGGACTTTCCGCTCCGCGGCCGCTTCAGCCGCGCCGAGCAGACGCGGCGCGCCCTCAACCTGCGCACCGAGGACCACTACTCGCCGCGCGAGCTGGAGATCGCACACGTGCTGGGCCAGAGCGTCCCCGACCCGTTCGGCAAGTCGGAGACGAACTCCGGGCAGCAGGGCCAGTTCGGCGGCATGGGAGGAGCGGGCTGATATGTCGAGCAAACTGCGCAGGGTCGTCTACAACGTCGCCCGCAACCCGGAGCTCTCCTCGGGGGGCTCCCTCGTGCACGCCCCCATCGTCCCCTACGTGGGCGAAGAGGCGCGCGTGCAGGAGGACATCGCGGGCGAGCACATGCTCATCAACATCGGGCCGCAGCACCCCGCCACGCACGGCGTGCTCCGCCTGGTGCTGGAGCTGGACGGCGAGACCGTCGTGCGCTGCATCCCGCACATCGGCTACCTGCACTCGTCGTTCGAGAAGCTGGGGGAGTACCGGGACTGGAACCAGGTCGTCCCGCTCACCGACCGCATGGACTACCTGGCGCCGCTGATCTACAACTGCGCCTACGCCATGTCGGTGGAGAAGCTGATGGGCGTGGAGGTCACCGAGCGGTGCAAGGTGGTGCGCCTCATGTGCATGGAGCTGGACCGCATCTTCAGCCATCTGCTCTGGCTGGGGACCACGGCCATCGACCTGGGCGCCTTCACCGTCTTCCTGTACACCTTCCAGCAGCGAGAGCTGATCTACGACCTGCACGAGTCGTTCACGGGCGCGCGGATCACCACCTCGTCCACCCGCATCGGGGGGATGATGGCGGACCTGCCGGCGGGGTGGATCGACCAGCTCGACAAGTGGATCGAAGGGTTCCTCCCCGTGCTGGACGAGGTGGACACCCTGCTGACCAACAACGGGATCTGGATCGGGCGCACGCAGGGGGTGGGCTCCATCTCGGCGGCGGACGCGGTGAACTGGGGGCTGAGCGGGCCCAACCTGCGCGCCTCCGGAGTGCCGTACGACGTGCGCAAGGACCGCCCGTACTACGACATGGACTCGTACGACTTCGACGTGCCGGTGGGCGAGCACGGCGACATCTACGACCGCTACCTGTGCCGCATGGAGGAGATGAGGCAGTCGGTGCTCCTCCTCCGCCAGTTCATCCGCCGCCTTCCTGGCGGCCCCATCAACGTGGACGACCCCCGCGTCATCCTGCCCCCCAAGACGGCGGCGATGAACGACATGGAGTCCATGATCCACCACTTCAAGCTGGTGATGGAGGGGGTGCGCGCGCCCGTGGGCGAGTCGTGGTTCTCGGTGGAGTCGTCCAAGGGCGAGCTGGGGATGTACGTGGTCTCCGACGGCGGCAGCAAGCCGGTGCGCTGGCGCGTGCGCGGCCCGTCGTTCATCAACATCGCGGCGCTCCCGCACATGATCGAGGGGGCGCTGCTCTCCGACGTGATCGCGGTGAACGCGTCGCTGGACATCGTGCTGGGAGAGATCGACCGATGACGCAGCATGGAGGAAAGCTGGACTCTCCCCCCTCGTCGTGGCCGGCCGCCCAGCAGAACCCGGGCTTCGCGGGCGACACGGGCGAGTTCCCGGCCCTGACGGCGGACGACGTGCGCGGCATCAGCTACGTGGGGATCCGCCCGGAGGACGGCGGGCACGCCTCGGTCGCCGGCAGCATGCCGTACCAGGTGCCGCCCAAGCAGCCGGAGGGCCCCATCTTCGCCGGCCCTTACGAGGAGCGCCTCCAAAAGGTGCTCTCGCGCTACCCGGACCGGCAGGCGGCGCTCCTTCCGGCGCTGCACCTGGCCCACGAGCTCCGCGGCCACCTCTCGCCGGAGTCGATGGACGAGGTGGCGGCGCGGCTCGAGCTGCCGCCGGCGTACGTGCGGGGCGTGGCGTCGTTCTACACGATGTACAACCTGGGCCCGGTCGGTAAGTACCTCGTGCAGGTGTGCACCAACATCTCGTGCAACCTGTGCGGCGGCGACGCGGTGCTCGAGGCGTTCCTGGAGCACACCGGCACCGAGATGGGGATGGTGAGCGAGGACGGCCGCTTCACGGTAATCGAGGCCGAGTGCCTGGGCGCCTGCGGCTTCCCGACCGTCGTGCAGATCAACGAGCGCTTCTACGAGAACATCCGGCCGGAGGAAGTGCCGGCGGTGTTGGAGTCGCTGAAGTAAAGGAAGTCCTGAGTCCTAAGTGCTAAGTCCTGAACAGCACTTAGCACTTAGCACTTAGCACTTAGCACTTAGCACTTAGCACTTAGCACTTAGCACTTAGCACTTTAGTCCTGAATCAGCCCCGGAGCTGAACGATGGCATATCCATACCGGCACCCCAGTGAGGTGCTCGTCCTCTCCAAGTACTTCGGCGATCCGGAAGCGCGGACGCTCAAGGGGTGGGAGGCCCGCGGCGGCTACGCTCCGCTCCGCAAGGCGCTGGGGATGACGCCGGCCGAGATCGTCAACGAGGTCAAGGCCAGCGGGCTGCGCGGGCGCGGCGGCGCGGGGTTCCCTACGGGCGTGAAGTGGAGCTTCATGCCCCAGAAGTCGGACAAGCCCCACTACCTCCTCTGCAACGCGGACGAGAGCGAGCCCGGCACCTTCAAGGACCGCGAGCTGATCCGCTGGACGCCGCACGCGCTGGTGGAAGGGTGCCTGATCGGCGCCTACGCCATCCGCGCGGAGCACGCGTACATCTACATCCGCGGCGAGTTCTTTGAGCCCGCGCAGATCCTGGCGCGCGCCATCGAGGAGGCGTACGCGGCCGGGTACGCGGGGAAGAACGTGATGGGGAGCGGGATCGACCTGGACATCACCCTGCACATCGGCGCCGGCGCGTACATCTGCGGCGAGGAGACGGGGCTGATGAACTCGCTGGAAGGGCGCCGCGGCGAGCCGCGCATCAAGCCGCCCTTCCCCGCGATCTCGGGGGCGTTCGGGAAGCCGAGCGCCATCAACAACGTGGAAACGCTGATCGCCGCCGCGCACATCGTGCAGAACGGCGCCGAGTGGTACAAGCAGTGGGGCACCGAAAAGAGCACGGGCACCAAGCTGTTCTGCGTGAGCGGCCACGTGAAGCGCCCCGGCAACTACGAGGTGCCGATGGGCTTCAACTTCCGCGAGTTCATCTACGACGTGTGCGGCGGCACCGCGAGCGGGCGGCCCATCAAGTCGGTGATCCCCGGCGGCTCCTCCGTTCCCATGCTGACGGCGGACGAGCTGGACATCGGGATGGACTACGAGGCGATGGCCGCCGCGGGAACGATGCTGGGGTGCGGGTCCGTGATCATCATGGACGACACCACCAACATCGTGAAGCAGGTGCGCCGCATGGTGGACTTCTACGCCCACGAGAGCTGCGGGCAGTGCACGCCCTGCCGCGAGGGAACGGCGTGGGCCGCCAAGATCCTCCGCCGCATCGAGAACGGGCGCGGCACGCAGGAAGACCTGGACACGCTGATCTCGATCTCGGACAACATGAGCGGGAAGACGATCTGCGTGCTCTCGGATGCCGCGGCGGCGCCCATCGTGTCGTCGATCGAGAAGTTCCGGGGCGACTACCTGGAGATGATGCACGCGGGCGCCGGGGTGCCGGTCGCCTCGGCCATCGCCCTCTGAGGAAAGGAAGACGCGGCCATGGCTGACGCCACGCCGAAGGCGAACCCGGAGACGGTGCGCTGCACCATCGACGGAATGGAGCTCGAGGTTCCCAAGGGAACCCGCATCATCGACGCCGCCGCACGCGCGGGGATCGACGTTCCGCACTACTGCTACCACCCGGGGCTCTCGGCTCCGGCCCAGTGCCGCATGTGCCTGGTGGAGGTGGAGAAGGCGCCCAAGCTGCAGCCCAGCTGCACCGCGACGGTGGCCGACGGCAACGTCATCCACACCCAGAGCGAGAAGGCGCTGGAGGCCCGCAAGGGCGTGCTGGAGTTCTACCTGGTCAACCACCCGCTGGACTGCCCGGTGTGCGACCAGAGCGGCGAGTGCAAGCTGCAGGACTACACCGCGGCCGAGGGGCGCGCCATGGGCCGCCTCAAGGAGCCGAAGCGCGTGCAGGGGCGCGACGACTTCGGCGGCGACGTGCTCTTCAACGCGGACCGCTGCGTGATGTGCACCCGCTGCGTGCGCTTCATGCGCGAGGTCGCGCAGGACGAGCGGCTCGCCGTGGTGCAGCGCGGCCACAAGAACGTCATCGACACCTTCTTCGACGAGGGTCTCGAGGGCAACATCTGGGCGGACAACATCGTGGACCTGTGCCCGGTGGGGGCGCTGGTCTCCAAGGACTTCCTGCACAAGGCGCGCGCCTGGGACCTGGACCGCGCGCCCTCCATCTGCCCCAACTGCACGCAGGGGTGCAACGTCCGCCTGGAGACGCGCGACAACGCCGTCATGCGCATCAAGCCGCGCCCCAACCCGGAGGTCAACGCCCACTGGATGTGCGACTACGGGCGGCTGAACTACGAGTGGATCAACCGCGAGGGCCGGATCGAGGCCCCGCTCGTCCGCGACGGCGACCGCCTGGTGGGCGTGTCGTGGGCGGACGCGCTGACCCGCCTTGCCGGCGCCCTGCGCGACGTGCCGGTTCGCGACGCGCGGGCCGTGGTTTCGCCGTTCATGGCCAACGAGGACGCCGGCGCCCTGCGCCGCGTGATGGACGTGGTGGGCGGTGGCGCGGGAGTCTACCGCTGCGAGGCGGGCGAGGAAGTGGTCCTTCCGGGCTTCCCCACGCTGGCGCTGCGGCCGGACCGCGCGGCCAACGTGCACGGGGTGGAGCTCTTCGGCTTCAAGCGCGCGGGCGGCACCAGCGCGACGGGCGGGCTGGACGAGGCCGCCGCGCACCGCGGCGTCCTCTTTGTTCTGGGCGACGAGCTGGCCGACGCTCCAGAGGGCTTCGGCGCGAACGCGTCGCTCTACGTGTACGTGGGGCACTTCGCCTCGCCCGCCGCGCGCAACGCCGACTTCATCCTCCCCGCGACGACGTTCGCGGAGATGGAGGGGACGTTCACGAACATACAGCGGCGGGTGCAGCGCTTCTGGCCCGCGATCCAGGCGCCGGGGATGGCGCGTCCGGCGTGGCAGATCCTGGGCGTGCTCCTGGCCGGCATCAGCGACGCCGCCCCGGTCGGCACCGCCGCCGACGCCTTTGAAGCGCTCGCCTCCGTCCGCCCCGAGTTTGGGGGGCTCAGCTACACGGACCTCGCGCAGGGCGGCGCGGTGCTGCCGTCGTTCGCGGAGGCGGGGGACTGAGAAAAGAAGTGCTAAGTGCTAAGTGCTGAGTCCTGGGTGAAAACCCTTGTTCAGGACTCAGCACTTAGGACTCAGGACTTAGGACTTCCTTACAACTCGAAGCCCAGAATGCAGCAGAACGTTTCCCAGCTCCAGCCACTCGGCGACACCGGGTTCCTGATCGCCTCGCTGATCAAGGTGATCCTGGTGTTCTCGGTGCTCATGGTGGTCGTGGCGCTCCTGACGCTCCTGGAGCGCAAGGTCAGCGCGTGGATGCAGGACCGCCTCGGGCCCAACCGCGTGGGGCCCGGCGGGCTCGGGCAGCCGCTGGCCGACGGGATCAAGAACATCCTCAAGGAGGAGACCAACCCGGCCGAGGCCAACGGGGTCTTCTTCACCCTCGCCCCGATGCTCTCCATCATCCCGGCGCTCATCACCTTCGCGGTGATCCCGTTCGCGTCGCCGCTGCGGCTGGGGAACAGCGTGGTGCCGATGGTGGTGGCGGACGTGCCGGTTGGGGTGCTCTTCCTCCTCGCCTTCTCGTCGCTGGGCGTGTACGGCATCGTGATCGCCGGGTGGGCCAGCTACAACAAGTACGCGCTGCTCGGCGGCCTGCGCGCCGGCGCGCAGATGATCTCGTACGAGATCGCGCTCGGGCTGGCGCTGATGTCCGTCTTCTTCGTGGTGGGGAACGTCTCCCTTCCCGAGGTCGTGTACCGGCAGCAGGAGATGAACCTCTGGTTCGCGCTGCCGTTTTCGGTGTCGTTCCTCTTCTTCTGGATCGCGTCGTTCGCGGAGACCAACCGCCTCCCCTTCGACCTTCCCGAGGCCGAAAGCGAGCTGGTGACCGGGTACCACACCGAGTACTCCTCGATGAAGTTCTCCATGTTCTTCATCGCGGAGTACGCGCACGTCCTGACCGTCTCCGCGCTGATGGCGACGCTCTTCCTGGGCGGGTGGGACATCCCCGGCTGGGGTCGCGACGACATGCTGGGCTTCGATGCGCGCGGCCAGTGGGTGGGCGCGCGGCCGGAGTGGTGGCTGACGCTGCTGACGTTCGGGATGTTCGCCGCGAAGACCTTCTTCTTCATCATGGTCTTCATGATCGTGCGCTGGACGGTGCCGCGCTTCCGCTACGACCAGGTGATGGACCTGGGGTGGAAGGTGATGCTCCCCGCCGCGCTCGCCGCCGTGGTGATCACCGCCGCCACCGTGCTCGCGCTGGACTCGTTCGGCGTGCGTCCTGAGCGGCTGTACGGGCCCAAGATTCTGGACAGGCAATTCGTGCCGCTGTATGGGCTGGTGCTGACGGTGGTGAACGGGGCGATGCTGGCGGCGGTGCTCTACGTGCTGGACAAAGGCCACGTGCTCAGCGGCACCGGCGCGATGGAAGCGAAGCGGGCGCATGCCCAGGAGCTGGCCCGGCGGCGCACCGCGCGCGTGCCGGTGGGCGGCGCCGCACAAACGTAAGGAGCTGTACACAAATGGCCGCGACCGTAAAGGTGATGCGTCGCCCGCAGGGGAAGTCGAGCTACCTGCGAGCCTCGCTGAAGGGGATGGCGCTCACGTTCCGGCACCTCGTGAACAACGCCGGGGACCGGAGCACGCAGACCATCCAGTACCCCGACGTGAAGAAGCCCCTGTCGCCGCGGTGGCGGGGGACGCACGTGATGGAGACGCACGACGACGGGCGCCCCAAGTGCGTGGCGTGCGGCCTGTGCCCCACGGTCTGCCCCGCCAACTGCATCACGCTGGTGCCGGGCGAGGACGACCAGGGGAACCGCTTCCCCATCGTCTACGAGATCGACGAGTTCCGCTGCATCTTCTGCGGGATGTGCCAGGAGGTGTGCCCGGTGGAGGCGATCCACGTGGGCAACCACTACGAGAACGGCGAGTACACCCGCTCGAACTTCGTGTACGACCTGGACCGCCTGCAGAAGCAGACGCACCCCGTGACGCTGCTCTGGGACCCGTCGGACCCGGCAGGGGAATGAACGAAGGGAAGTGCTAAGTGCTAAGTGCCAAGTGCTGAACCGCAGTCACTTAGGACTTGGCACTTAGGACTCAGCACTTTTAGTCTCGAACCCGGACCCGATTCCGGAACCCATGAACCAGATCCTGTTCTTCTTCTTCGCCGCGTGCGCGGGCGGGTCGGCGCTGGCGATGGTGACGCGAAGGAGCCCCGTGGCCAGCGCCGTCTGGCTGATCGGGACGTTCTTCTCCGTCGCGGCCATCTACACCCTGCTGGGCGCCTACTTCATCGGGATCATCCAGATCCTGGTGTACGCGGGCGCCATCATGGTGCTCTTCCTCTTCGTGATCATGCTCCTGAACCTGGGGCACAACGCCGAGGCGGACATGCGCGGGGTGCCCTGGCAGGGGGCCGCGGTGGTGGTGGGGCTGGGGGTGTTCGGCATCCTCACCAGCGTCTTCGTGCGCGGCTACCGCCCGCCGCTGGGGAACGAGGCCGGGCGCGCCGCGCTGGACAACGCGCAGGCCATGAACGGCACCGTCGGGCTCATCGGCATGCCGCTCTACCAGGACTTCATGATCCCGCTGCAGGCCACGGCCATCCTCCTCCTGATCGCGTGCATCGGGGCGGTGGTCCTCGCCAAGCGCAAGGTGTAAAGGCCCATGTCCGAGATCCCGGTCGAGTACCCGCTCATCCTCAGCGCCCTCCTCTTCTCCGTGGGAGTGGCGGGGGTGGTGGTGCGGCGCAACATCATCATCCTGTTCATGTGCGTGGAGCTGATGCTCAACGCGGTGAACCTGGCGTTCGTGGCGCTCTCCCCCTTCGCGGGGGTGCAGGGCCAGGTGTTCGTCTTCTTCGTGATCGCCGTGGCGGCCGCCGAGGCCGCGGTCGGTCTGGCCATCGTCATCGCCGCCTTCCGTCACCGGGAGTCGGTGGACGTCAAGAACTTCAGCCTGCTCCGGTGGTAAGCGTCCCGTGACGATCCTCCAAGAGGCCGCGCACGCGGCAACGCAGGCAGGCGCCGAGGGCGCGCACGGCGCCGCCTTCCACCCGGTCCTTCCCTGGGCGATCCTGGCGCTGCCGCTGCTCGGGTTCGTGATCAACGGCATCGTGGCGATCATCGCCGCGCGCCGCGCCCTTCCCGTGCTCCCCCCCGTGGGCGACCCGTACTGGGACGCGCACCACGACGAGCACGCCCACGCCCCCGCGCACCAGCCCGCCCTGGCGATGGCGGGCGCCGCGCCGAGCGAGCAGGAGGGGATGGACCACGGCACGCGCCCCAGCCCCGTGGACGCCGCGCACGACGTGCACCCGCACGGCCACGACGTGCACGGGCACGACGCACACGGGCATGACGCGCACGACGACCACGGGCACGCGCACGGCCCCAAGCCGTGGACGCACACCCTGCCGAGCATCGTTGCGCCGGGGGTGATGCTGCTGGCGTTCGCGCTGGCGGTGGTGAACTTCCTGAAGATGCAGGGCGCGCACGAGTTCGCCGCGACCGAGCTCTTCACCTGGATCCCCGCGGGCACGCTGAACGTCACGGCCGGGCTGCTGCTGGACCCGCTCTCCATCGTGATGACGCTGATCATCACGGGGGTGGGGTCGCTGATCCACATCTTCTCCGTCGGCTACATGAAGGAGGACCCCGGGTACCCGCGCTACATGGCGTACCTGAACCTCTTCGTCTTCTTCATGCTGGTGCTGGTGCTGGGGTCGTCGTATCCGCTGATGTTCGTGGGGTGGGAGGGGGTGGGGCTCGCGTCGTACCTGCTGATCGGCTTCTGGTTCAGCGAGCGCGCCAACGCCGCCGCCGGGATGAAGGCGTTCATCGCCAACCGCGTGGGCGACTTCGGCTTCCTGATGGCGATGTTCCTCCTTTTCGCGCACCTGGGGACGCTGGACTTCGCCGGGGTGTCGGCGGCGGCTCCAAAGGAATTCGTGTACGGCGGCGCCGTCGCCACGCTGGTCTGCCTCTTCTTCTTTTTGGGCGCCACCGGCAAGAGCGCGCAGATCCCGCTCTACATCTGGCTGCCGGACGCCATGGCCGGCCCCACGCCGGTCTCCGCGCTGATCCACGCGGCCACCATGGTGACGGCGGGCGTGTACCTGGTGGTGCGCTCCTCCGTGCTCTTTACGCTGGCGCCCGCGGCGTCGCTGGTGGTCGCCATCATCGGCGCGCTGACGGCGATATTCGCGGCCTCCATCGGCCTGAAGCAGTGGGACATCAAAAAGGTGCTGGCGTACTCCACCGTGTCGCAGCTCGGCTTCATGTTCGCGGCGGTGGGGATGGGCGCGTACGTGGCCGGCGTCTTCCACCTGATGACGCACGCCTTCTTCAAGGCGTGCCTCTTCCTGGGCTCGGGCGCGGTGATCCACGCCATGCACGCGGCGCTGCACCACACGCACAACCCGGCCGACGCGCAGGACATGCGCAACATGGGCGGGCTGCGGAAGTACCTGCCGGTCACCTTCATCACCATGGGGATCGCGACGCTGGCCATCGCCGGCGTGCCGCCCTTTGCGGGCTTCTTCTCCAAGGACGAGATCATCGGCGCCGCGTGGCTGGGCGCGGAGGGGGCATCGCCGCTGTCGCGCGCGGAGCTGTTCGGGATCTCGGGCGCCACCTGGATGGGCTTCATCGGCGGGACGCTCTCGATCGCGGCGTTCATGACTGCGTTCTACATGGGCCGCCTGATGATCTACACCTTCTTTGGCCGCTTCCGCGGCGGCGAGACGGAAGAGCGGCACCTGCACGAGGGCGACTGGACGCTGAGCCTGCCGCTGGTGGTGCTCGCCGCGCTCTCGCTGCTGGGCGGCTTCCTGAACGTGGAGGAAGAGGTGCCGATCGTCGGCCTCTTCAACTTCGACGGTGAGGGCGGGGCGCTGCACCGCTGGCTCCACCCGGTGATCGCCGGGTCCGAGGAGGTGGTGCGCGCCAACCTGCAGAACATCCCCGAGGCGCACCACGCGGCGTGGCCCATCATCCTGGCCATCGTCATCGGGCTGGGCGGGCTGGCGACGGCGTTCGTGCTGCTCGGCAAAAAGGTGCTGGGCAACGCGGAGACGGAGCCGTCGTACCGCAACGGAATGGAGCGCACGCTCTACAACAAGTGGTGGATCGACGAATTCTACGACCGCGCCGTGCTGGGGCCGGTGCGGGCGTCGGCGCGCTTCCTGGCGAGCTTCGACCGCCACGTGATCGACGGGCTGGTGGACTTCGCGGGGCGCACCTCGCAGGCACTCGGCCTCGTGTTCGGCAGGCTGCAGACGGGGCAGACCAACACCTACGCGTTCGTGCTCGTGCTGGGCGTGCTCCTTCTCCTCGGCGCCTTCGCGCTCTGACGCACCGGGAACGATGAACGATTTCTACCAGAGCCACTGGATCCTGACGTTCCTGATCGTCTTCCCCATGCTGGGCGCGCTGGCCGCGTACCTGGCCGGGGAGGGGAACGCGAAGCGGGTGGCCCTCGGGGCCGGGCTGATCGAGTTCGCGGTATCCATCCCGCTCTTCTTCACCTTCAATCCGGTCGGCTCGTGCCGGATGAGCGCGGCCCAAGCCCGCAACGGGATGGGGACGTGGATCGACCGCGTGGTGCCGATGAGCAACTGCGCGGACTTCACCTGGTTCCGGGAGTGGGGGATCCACTACCGGATCGGGATGGACGGCATCTCGCTCTTCATGGTGCTGCTCACCACCCTGCTGCTGCCGCTGATGGTGCTGGGGTCGTGGACGTACATCCGCGACCGCGAGCGCGGCTTCTACGCCTCGCTGCTGGCGCTGACCGGCGGGGTGGTGGGGGTGTTCGTGTCGCTGGACCTCTTCCTGTTCTACATGTTCTGGGAGATGGTGCTGATCCCCATGTACTTCCTCATCGGGATCTGGGGCGGCAAGGAGCGCATCTACGCGGCGGTCAAGTTCTTCCTCTACACGGCGGTCGGCTCGCTGCTGATGCTGGTGGCGATCCTGTACCTCTTCTGGCGCTTCAACGGCTCCAGCGGGGGGATGACGCCCAGCTTCTCGTACTTCGACTTCCTGACGCTGCAGCTCACCGGGGTGGAGCAGACGATGCTCTTCCTGGCGTTCGCGCTGGCGTTCGCGGTCAAGGTGCCGATCTTCCCCTTCCACACCTGGCTGCCGCACGCGCACGTGCAGGCGCCCACGGCGGGGTCGGTGGTGCTGGCGGGGGTGCTGCTCAAGATGGGGACGTACGGCTTCATCCGCTTCGCCCTGCCGCTTTTTCCGGACGTGGCGGACAGCGGTGGGGTGATCAAGTGGGCGATGGTGCTGGGGCTGGCGGGGATCATCTACGCCGCGCTGGTGGCGGCGGTGCAGCCCAACGCCAAGAAGCTGGTGGCGTACACCTCGGTGGCGCACCTGGGCTTCGTGATCCTGGGGATCTTCGCCTTCAACGTGCAGGGGATGCAGGGCGCGCTGCTGGTGATGATCGGCCACGGGCTCTCCACGCCGATGCTCTTCTTCCTGCTGGGGATGCTGTACGAGCGGCGCCACTCGTACGAGATCGCCGACTTCGGCGGGCTGGCGGCGTCGCTCCCGGTCTTCTCCATCATGCTGGTGTTCGCGGCCATGACCACCATCGGGCTTCCGGGCACGAGCGGCTTCGTGGGCGAGTTCCTGGTGCTGCTGGGCGCCTTCCGCAGCCAGCCGTGGGCCGCGCTGATCGGCGCCACCGGGGTGATCTTCGCGTCGTACTACATGCTGCCGATGGTGCAGAAGACCATCTTCAACGCGCTGGACCGGCCGGCCAACCGCCACGTGCCGGACCTCAACCGGCGCGAGCTGGCCATCCTCCTGCCGCTGGTGGTGCTGATCCTGTGGCTGGGGGTGTACCCGAAGCCGTTCCTGGACCGCATGGAGCCTTCCGCCCAGCGCGTTCTGGATCAGGTGGAAGACTCGCGGATGCCGCAGGGCTTCGGGGCCCCCGTCGCCGTCCAACCGTAGGGGAGAACCGCTTTCATGTTCGCTGACCTTTTCCGGTCGCTCGGGCGTCCGGACGTGCTGGACCTGGCCCGCCAGTCGCACTACTTCTGGGCGCTGCTCCCGGAGATCGTGCTGGCGCTGGGCGCCATGGGCGTGCTGATGGTGGACGTCTTCCAGAAGGGGAGCCGGTCGGAGCCGTCGCGCCCCAACGTGGCCTGGCTTACGCTGGCCACGCTGGCGCTGACGGCGGTGGCCAACCTGGCGCTGGTGGACGTGGCCGACCGATCGGACGTGGGGATGGTGGCGCTGGACAACTTCCGGATGATCACCAACTTCATCTACCTGGGGTCGGCGGCGCTCTCCATCTTCCTCTCCATGGGCTACCTGGACCGGCGCGGCATCAACCGCGGCGAGTTCCACGTGCTGGTGCTGTTCGCCACCCTGGGGATGATGCTGATGGGCGGCGCGCGCGACCTGATGCTCCTCTTCGTGGGGCTCGAGGTGATGTCGGTGGCCATCTACGTGCTGGTGGGCTTCGACCGGCTGGACCCGCGCTCGTCCGAGGGGTCGCTCAAGTACTTCCTGCTCGGCGCCTTCTCCAGCGCCTTCTTTTTGTACGGCCTGGCGCTGGTGTGGGGGACGGTGGGCACCACGAACCTGCGCGGGATCGGGCAGGCGGTGATCGGCGGGGCGGCTCCATTCGGCGGGATCTTCCTTGCCGGGATGGCGCTGACGATGGTGGGCTTCGCCTTCAAGGTGGCCGCCATGCCCTTCCACATGTGGACGCCGGACGCGTACGATGGCGCGCCCACCCCGATCACGGCGCTGATGTCGACGGGCGTGAAGGCGGCGGCTTTCGCGGCCTTCATCCGCATGTTCGTGATCGGCTTCGGCGGCGCGGCGGACGTGTGGCGCGAGCCGGTGTTCTGGCTGGCGGTCATCACCATGTTCGGCGCCAACCTGATCGCGCTCACCGAGGGGAGCGTCAAGCGGATGCTCGCCTACTCGTCGATCGCGCACGCCGGCTACCTGCTGGTCGCGCTGCTGGCCGTGTCGCCGGGCGGGGTGGCGGCGTTCCTGTTCTACCTCGTCGTCTACACCATCATGACGGTGGGGGCGTTCGGCATCGTGATCGCCAACTCGCGCGAGAACGGCGAGGAGCGGGTGGCGCTGGAGGACTGGGCGGGCTTCGCGTCGCAGAAGCCGCTGATGGCGGGGCTCTTCTCCATCTTCCTCCTCTCGCTGGCCGGCTTCCCGCTCACGGCGGGGTTCCTGGGGAAGCTGTACATCCTGCGCGCGGCGGTGGAGGCGCGGCTGGCCCCGGTGGCGGTGCTCCTGGTGCTGGCGTCGCTGATCTCGTACTTCTACTACCTGCGCGTGATCGTGGTGATGTACATGCGCCCCGCGCGCTCGGGCGACGACCACCGCCACGCCTGGCTCCCCGGCCCCACCCGCTGGGCGGTGACGCTGGCGGGAGTGGCGGTGATCCTCCTCTTCTTCCTGGGCTCCAAGCCGATGGGTTGGGCGATGAAGGGGGCCAATTCGCTGTGGAACCCGGTGCCCGGCGCCACCGTGGCCGAGGTGCAGCCGGGGACGCAGACGTCGTTGCGGTAAACGGATTCAGCGAGGTTCGGAACGGGGTGGAGGCCCGGCGGTGAGCGCCGGGCCTCCTGTTTGCAAGGGGAATGGAGTCATGGCGGATCGCGACGAGAACCAAGAGAAAGCGCGCCGGGAACGGCGGCGGGAACGTGGCCTGGATGCGGCGGGCGGCGAGAAGCCCTCGCGCGGCCGGCTGGGCCAGGCGGGGCGTGCCGCGGGGCTGACCGCCGCGGCGGCTCTGGCGGCGTACGGCGTCTTCCTGGTGGGCGCGGGAAGGTCGCGCCAGCGCCCCGTGACCGAGCTCCCCAACGCGCTGGGGATGCGGCTGGAGTACGTGCCCTGGGGCGACGTGCACTACGCCTTCTACAGCCGCGAGGGGGAGGGGAGGCCGCTGGTCTTCGTGCACTCCATCAACGCGGTCGCCTCGGCGCACGAGATGCGGCCCCTGGTCCGCGCGCTGGCCCGCGGCGACCGGCCGATCTTCGCGCTGGAGTGGGTGGGCTTCGGCCACAGTGACCGCCCGGAGATCATGTACACGCCGGACGTGCTGGAAGACCAGCTGGAGCACTTCCTGGAGCGCGTGGTGCGCCCCGCCGGCGGCGCGGACGTGATCGGCCTGTCGCTGGGCGCCACCTACGCCGCCGAGGTCGCCCGCCGCCGCCCTGACCTGGTGCGGTCGCTGGTCGCCCTGGAGCCCGCCGGCCTGGGCGACGATCCGGCCGAGGTGGGGCGCCTGCGGTCGAAGCTGGCCTTCATGCTCCCCGGCGTGCAGCGCGCCCTCTACGAGCGCCTCACCACGCCGGACCGCATCTTCGAGTTCGCGCGCGACCAGCTCTTCACCCCCGACTTCGGGGTGCCGGACGAGTTCGTGGAATACGCGGTGGAGACGGCGCGGGTGGAGGGCGCCGCCCGGCCGCTGGACGACGTGGTGAACGGCCGCCTCTTCGTAAAGGAGGCGATGGAAACGTACCTGCGCCTCCGCCAGCCGATCCTGGTGGTGCACGGCACCGCCGAGAGCCGCCGCACGGTGCAGATGAAGCGCCTCCCGGAGCTGGAGGAGCGTCCGAACGTGACGGTGGTCGGGCTGCCCACGGGGCCGCTCCCGCACTGGGAGCGCGCCGCCGAGGTGGCCGAGCGCGTCCGCCGCTTCTACGTGGAGCGGCTGGGCGACGCGGAGCCGGCCCAGGCCTGAGAGCGGCACAACCTGCCCCAAGGAGCTCGTGATGATGCTTTTCCGTGCCGCCCTCGTGGGCGCCCTGCTGCTCTCCGCCGCCTGCGGAGGGAGCGGTGAGGACGACGAGGCGAACGCGCCCGCCGCCGCGATCGACACCACCAACGAAGACCTGATGGACGGCACGTCCACGCAGCAGGTGCAGGCGGCCGCGAAGGCCATGTCGCCGGAGGAGGCGGCGCGGGCGGGCCTGGTGGACACCACGATCCACCTGGAGAACCTGTCCAGCTCGGACACCACTCCCCCCGGCGCCACGCTCCCCGGCGCGCCCAACCCCGGCGCCCCCGCGGCCGCGCGCGGCGACACCGCCGCACCGCTCCCGGAGACCAACCCGAACGCGCGGCCACCGGCGCGGCCGTAAACGACGGGCTCACGCGGAGGCGCGGAGACGCGGAGAGAGGCGCGGATGAGGGTTGTCCGCGCCTATTGGTTTGGGGCTGGGGGCGCCGGGGGAAACCCACCGGGGGCTAAAGCCCCCGGCTGGAACGGCGGGAAGGCGGCTGAAGCCGGCTCGTGCACGCCGGCATTGGACCCGGAGTCCGCGGAGGCGGACTTTGTGCTGTTGTTGCAGCGAGTTCACTCGCCCGGACCCCCCTGTTCCCATGAAGGCTTGCCGGTCCGGCCTGGTCCGGCTATTCTGCCCGGCTTCGGAGCCGCCGGGCGGCATCCGAAACGATCACCAGACGCTTGAGGAGATGCGCGCGTGAAGAGCATCGTGTGCGTGAAGCGCGTCCCGGACACCGAGGCGCGCCTTCGCATTGCGGGCGACGGGGGGACCGTCGACCCTGCGGGAATGAAGTTCGTGCTGAATCCGTACGACGAGTTCGCCGTCGAAGCCGCCCTGAAGCACAAGGAGGGAGCGGGCTCCGGCGAAGTGACGGTAATGACGGTGGGCGGCGCCGAATCGGCCGAGACGCTGCGCACCGCGCTGGCGATGGGCGCCGACAACGCCGTCCTCCTCAAGGCCGCCGGCGGCCTCGAAGGGCTCGCCGTGGCCCGCGCTCTGGCCGACGAGGTGAAGGGGCGCGAGTACGACCTCCTCCTCTTCGGCCTGCGCGCCGTGGACGACGACCTCCAGGCCGTCGGGCCCATGACCGCCGAGCTGCTGGGCATCCCCGTGACGAGCGCCGTCACGCAGTTCGAGGTGCAGGACGGCAAGGTGGTGGCGCAGCGCGAGATCGAGGGCGGCACGGAGGTGGTGGAGCTGCGCATGCCGTGCGCGCTCACCCTCACCAAGGGCGCCTACGAGCCGCGGTATGCGTCGCTCAAGGGAATCATGGCGGCCAAGAAGAAGCCGCTCGAGGAGAAGCCCGCCGCCACCGGCGACACCGCCGTCGCCGCGCAGCAGCTCTCCTATCCGGCTGAGCGCAAGGCCGGCCGCATCGTGGGCCAGGGCGCCGACGCCGTGCCCGAGCTGATGCGGCTGCTTCGCGAAGAGGCCAAGGTACTGTAAGGGGAATGGGGAAGTGGGGAATGGGGAATGGTAGCTGCCTGGTTTTTACCATTCCCCAGTCCCCAATCCCCATTCCCCATCACCTGCAACGGAACTGACGATCCATGGCAATATTCGCGTTCGCGGAGACGCGCGAGGGGGAGCTGCGCAAGGTGGCGCAGGAGGTGGTGACCGCCGCCCGCACCCTCGCGGACGGGCTGGGCACCGAGGTGGTCGCCGCCGTGCTGGGGAAGCCCGGCACCTCCGGCGTGGCCGCCGATCTGGGCCGCTACGGCGCGGACCGCGTGCTGGCCGGCGAGAGCGAGTCGTTCGACAAGTACCACCCCGAGGCGTTCACCACGGTGATCGCGAGCTACCTCAAGGAGAACGGGTGCGAGGCCGCCCTCTTCCCGGCCACCTCGCTGGGCCGTGACCTGGCCCCGCGCGTCGCCGCGCGCATGGGCGTCGAGTACCTCAGCGAGGTCACCTCGCTCGAAGTGGAGGGCGGGCAGGTGGTCGCCACGCGGCCCAAGTACGCGGGCAAGCTGAACGCCCGCGTCACCGTCACGGGCAAGCCCGCGGTGCTGGCGCTGCGCCCCAACTCCTTCAACCCGGCCGAGAACGCGAAGGCCGGCACGGTGGAGCCGCTCGCCGTCTCGCTGGAGGGCGCGGACTTCGGCGTCATCGTCCGCGAGATCCGCGCGGCGGCGGGGGAGAAGATGGACGTGGCCGAGGCGCCGGTGATCGTGGCCGGCGGGCGCGGGCTGGGAAGCGCCGAGAACTTCAAGATCCTCGAAGATCTCGCCGACGCCTTCCACGGCCGTGCCACCGTCGGCGCGTCGCGCGCCGTGGTGGACGCCGGGTGGCGCCCCCACGCCGAGCAGGTGGGGCAGACCGGGAAGACCGTGTCGCCGACGCTGTACTTCGCCGTCGGCATCTCGGGCGCCATCCAGCACCTGGCCGGCATGCGCTCGTCGCGTTACATCGTGGCGATCAACAAGGACCCCGAGGCCCCCATCTTCAAGGTGGCCGACTACGGCATCGTGGGCGACCTCAACCAGATCATCCCCCGCCTCGCCGAAGAGGTCCGCAAGGTCGTCGGCTGAGATCTTCAAGCCGCATCGTGGACCCCGAGGCCCGGAGAGGATATATCCTCTCCGGGCCTCTGTCTCTGCGCCGATCCCTGTAGGGGCGCGATTCATCGCGCCCGTGTCACGGGCCTGCACCGTACCCGGCGTTCTCGAGCCGGCTTCAGCCGCCTTCCCGTGGTTCCAGCCGGGGGATTCATCCCCCGGTGTTCGGGTGCCGGCGTTCCTTGCAACGTCAAACCGTCACCGCCCCCACCCTCGCGCCGCGCCACGCCCCCGCGTTATCATCCCCCGTAGGCCCGTACCCGATCCTCCATCATGGAGCGCGCTTGAACGATCCGCGTCCTGCCCGCAACACATGGATCGCGCCGGTGGCACTGGCGGTGGCGGTGCTGTCGCTGCTTATGAACGCGGTGCTCCTGTCGCGGCTGCGGCATCCGGAGCGGCTCGCGGCGCCCGCGGTGGGGAGGATGGTGGAACGGCTCGGAAAGTCGGAGGCGAGCATCAAGTACCAGGTCCGTGTGCCGTCGGGAACGCCGCTCCACTTCGACGTACCGTTCGACCAGACGTACAACATCAAGCTGAACACCACCTTTCCCATCAACACCACCGTGAACGTGCCGCTGCGGGGCCCGCTGGGCACCTACATGGTCCGCCTTCCGATCAACACCCGCATCCCGATCCGGACGGACATGCCCGTGCGGCTGCGCGACACCTTTCGCGTGCGCACGCAGACGCAGACGGAGTACGTGATCCCGCTGGAGATCCGCGTCCGCGACCTGCCGCTGGACGAGCTTCGCAAGTCGCTGGAGCCATGAACCGCCCCCTCGCCCTCGCCGCGCTCCTGGCCCTCGCCGGCTGCGGGGCCGAGCCCCGCCCCGAGCCCGCCCGCACCGCCGCCCTCCCGCCGGAGGCGCCGGCCGCACACGCCTGGCGCGCCAACCCGTCGTCCGCCCGCATCGCGCGCGCGGGCGACACGCTGGTGGTGGAAACGGCCGCGCACGCGGTGATGTGGGAGGAGGACGCGCCCGAGCTGGAGCCGCCGTACGAAGTGCGCGCCACCATCCGCAAGCGGAGCGGGCGCCTGCACGAAGGCACGGGGCTCGTGCTGGGCGGCACGGGCCTCGACGGGCCAGAGGCGGGGCAGGTCTACACCTACTTCCTCACCCGCGGCGACGGCAGCTTCCTGGTGAAGCGCCGCCAGGGCGCACAGACGCCCATCGTGCGCGACTGGACGCGCCACCCCGCCATCCGCCGCGACGCCGAGGGCGGTGGGCGCCCCAACCAGCTCGCGGTGCAGGTGGGCGCCGAAGAGGCCGTCTTCCTCGTGAACGGCAAGGAAGTCGCGCGCGTTCCCGCCGCCGAGCTGGCCCTGCGCGGCCGCGCCGGCCTCCGCGCCGCGCACGACGTCCAGATCGAGGTGACTGGCTTCCGCGCCGGGCCCATGCATCCATAGCTTCACACAGAGACACAGAGGCGTACGGAAAGAACAGCAGAAGAAGTTCTCTGCGCCTTGTAGTTCCCTCTGTGCCCTCTGTGTGAGGCTGTTCAGGGGCTTGACCACGCGCGGCAATCAGGGTTACGCTTGAAAGGAAGCCACAGAGAACCTGACGGAAGAATGATGACGCACGCACTTCGCACTCGCCGAGTTACCGGCCCCCGGATCCGTTCCGGGGCGCGGAGGGCCTGCGCGCGCGTCTGAAACGACGCGTTGCCGCCTGCGCGCGGCGTGGCCCCGTGCCCGCCTCCCGGACCGATCCGGGGGGCGGTTTCGTTTTCCCGGAGCCGGGCACCCCGCCCGGCCCACGAAACGAGAGCACACAGGTGCCATCATGCGCGAAACAACAGGGAGTCCCGAAGCCGGCGGTCGCTTGACCCATCCCGGCGCGGCGGGTAAGATTGGCCCTTCTTCACGAGAGACCCACACGGGGTCCGAAGCCCCGTTTTTCCTATCGGAGACGAGGGGAATGGCCGAGCCGCTCCCGCCGCAGTACAACCCGCAGGAAACCGAGGCCGAGCTCTACCGCTGGTGGGAAGAGCAGGGCTTCTTCCGCGCGGACGCCGGGAGCGGGGACGAGCCGTACGTCATCCCAATCCCGCCGCCCAACGTGACGGCCGTGCTCCACATGGGGCACGGGCTCAACAACACCATCCAGGACCTCCTCACCCGCTGGCGGCGGATGCAGGGGAGGAACGCGCTCTGGATCCCCGGCACCGACCACGCCGGCATCGCCACGCAAAACGTGGTGGAGCGCATCCTCGCGAAAGAGGGGAAGACGCGCTACGACCTGGGCCGCGACCTCTTCGTGGACCGGGTGTGGGCGTTCGTGCGCGAGACGGGGGGCACCATCCTCCAGCAGCTCCGCGCCATCGGCTCCTCGGCGGACTGGGAGCGCACGCGCTTCACGCTCGACCCATCGCTGTCGAAGGCGGTGCGCGAGGTGTTCGTGCGCCTGCACGAGAAGGGGCTGGTGTACCGCGGCCACCGCATCATCCACTGGTGCCCGCGCTGCCTCACCGCGCTCTCGGACGAGGAAGCGGAGCCGGAGGAGAAGCAGGGGAAGATCTGGCACCTGCGCTACCCCGTGGCCGAGGGCGTGGACGGCGGATCGCTGCCGCGCCTCCCGGACGGCCGCGCGTACCTGGTGGTGGCCACCACGCGCCCGGAGACGATGCTGGGTGACACCGGCGTGGCCGTGAACCCGTCCGACGAGCGCTATGCGGGGATCGTGGGGAAGGAGCTCGACCTTCCCCTCACCAGCCGCCGCATCCCCGTGGTGGCGGACGACTACGCGGACCCGGAGTTCGGCTCGGGGGCGGTGAAGATCACGCCGGCCCACGACGCCAACGACTTCGACGTGTCGCAGCGCACCGGCCTCCCAGCGCTGGACGTGATGACTCCGGAGGCGTCCATGAGTGACGCCGTGCCGGAGCCATTCCGCGGGCTGGACCGCTACGACGCGCGCCGCGCCGTGGTGGCGGCGTTCGAGGAGCTGGGGCTGCTGGAAAAGGTGGAGGACCACACCCTCTCCGTGCCGCACTGCTACCGGTGCGACACGGTGGTGGAGCCGCGCCTTTCCGACCAGTGGTGGGTGCGGATGAAGCCGCTCGCCGACCCCGCGCTCCAGGCGTGGCGCGACGGGCGCGTGCGCTTCACGCCGGAGCGCTACGGGCGCACCTACGAGTACTGGCTGGAGAACATCCGCGACTGGTGCATCAGCCGCCAGCTCTGGTGGGGGCACCGCATCCCCGTGTGGTACTGCGGCTGCGGCGAGATGATCGTGGCCCGCGAGGACCCCACGGCCTGCACGAAGTGCGGAAGCACGGAGCTGGAGCAGGACACGGACGTGCTGGATACCTGGTTCTCGAGTTGGTTGTGGCCCTTTTCCACGCTGGGATGGCCAGAGGATACGGCGGACCTGCGTACGTTCTACCCGAACCACACGCTGGTGTCCGGGCACGACATCCTGTTCTTCTGGATCGCCCGGATGATCATGGCGGGGCTGGAGTTCATGGGCGAGGTGCCCTTCCGCGACGTGTACCTCACCGGGATGGTGAGGGACCACCTGGGGCGGAAGATGAGCAAGTCGCTCGGCAACGGCGTGAACCCGCTGGACGTGGTGGCGCGCTTCGGGGCCGATGCGCTGCGCTACACCATGATCACCGGCGCGGCGGCGGGGATGGACCAGGGGGTGAACCCCGACAACCTGGAAGAGTCGTTCGGGCCGGCGCGCAACTTCGCCAACAAGCTGTGGAACGCGGGGCGCTTCGCCCTGATGAACCTGGGCGACGGCGAGCGCGTGCCCCTCGCCGAGGTGCAGGACGACCTGGAGTTGGCGGACCGCTGGATCCTGTCGCGCCTGTCGAAGGCGGTGCGCGAGACGACGGAATCGCTGGAGAAGTTCAGGCTGCAGGACGCGGCGCTGCGCGGCTACCAGTTCTTCTGGGGCGAGCTGGCGGACTGGTACCTGGAAGCGGCCAAGCCCCGCCTGCGCGGCGACCTGGGCGAGGCCAGCCAGCGCACCGCCCGCGCCGTGCTGGCGGAAGCGCTGGACGGCGCGCTTCGCCTCCTCCACCCGGTGATGCCGTACATCACCGAGGCGGTGTGGCAGAAGCTGCCGCGCGCGGCCGGCGACGGGCCCGCGCTGATCGTGGCGCCCTGGCCCACCCCGGGCGCCGAGGACGCGGCGGCGGAGGCCGGCTTCGCGGAGGTGCAGGAGGCGATCGGCGCCATCCGCAACATCCGCGCGGAGTACGGGATTGCGCCGGGCACCCGCATCCTGCTGCGCATCCCGGCCGCGGGCGGCGCGGCCCGCGCCGCCATTGAGGGGAGCGCCCGCGCCCTGCTGGACCTGGCGCGCGTGGAGACGGTGGAGTGGGGTGCCATGGACGGCGAGGTGGGCGCGAACGCCGTTCTGCGCTCTGGCACCGAGCTCTTCGTGCCGCTGGCCGGCGTGATCGACCTGGACAAGGAGCGCGCCCGCCTGCGTACCGAGTGCGGCCGGCTGGACGGGCTGATCTCGGGCACCGAGAAGAAGCTGGGGAACGAGAGCTTCGTGGCCCGCGCCCCCGCCGAGGTAGTGGAGAAGGAGCGCGAAAAGGTGGCGGCGTTCCGCGAGCAGCGGGCGAAGCTGGCCGACAAGCTCGCGGCGCTGGAGGGGGGCTCGTGAAGCGCCTGTGGATGTGCGCGGCGCTGCTGGCGGCGGCGTGCGCGCACATTGAGGCGCCCACCGGCGGCGACGAGGACAAGGTGGGGCCGCAGCTCCTCACCACGCGGCCGGACACCTTTGCCCGCGCCCCCAACCTGCGCACGCCCGCCGTCTTCGTCTTCGACGAGGGGCTGTCGGAGGAGCGGCTGGAGGAGGCGATCTCGGTGTCGCCTCGCACCAGCGCCGTCGCGGTGGACAAGAACGGCGGCGAGCTGCGCGTCTCGCTGCGCCGCGGCTGGGAGCCAAACCGCATCTACCAGGTGGTGATCGACTCCACGGTTCAGGATCGTTTCAATAACCGCATCCAGGAGCCGATCCGGCTGGTCTTCTCCACCGGCCCGGAAATCCCGGAGACGTTCCTGTCCGGCACGGTGCTGGAGCGGCAGACGGCGCAGCCCGCGAAGGGTGTGCGCGTGGAGGCGATCCTGCGCCCCGATTCGCTCGTCTACGCCACCCGGACGGACGAGGCGGGGACCTTTGCCTTCGCGCAGATCCCCGCGGGGGAGTACCAGGTGCGCGCCTTCAGCGACCCCAACGCCAACCGGTCGCTGGAGCCCTTCGAGTCGCGCGACACCACGGTCGCGCGGGTGGCGGTGGGCGCGCAACCCTCGGTGGAGCTCAGCATCGTGGCGCCCGACACCTCCGCCCCCCGGGCGCTGGAGGCCACGGGCGCCGACTCGGCGATCGCGGTTCGCTTCGACGATTTCCTGGATCCGGCGCAACGTATCGCGACCACGCAGGTGCGACTCCTGGCGCCGGACAGCACGCCGGTGCGCATCGCATCGGTGTCGATCGGCGCGCCCACGGACGTCCCCGCGGCCGCCCCCGACACGGCTCGCGCCCCCGTCGCGGGCGACACGGCGCGGCGAGGGGCGCCGGCCGCCGCGCGCGGGCCGGTGCCCTCGCGCACCATCACCGTGCGTGTAACAGGTGCGCTGCGGCCGGACGCGCAGTACACGATCCGCGTGGAGGGTGTGCGCAACCTGGTGGGGCTGGCGGGCGGGGGCGAGCTTCGCCTGCGCACGCCCCGCGCGGCTCCGGCCCCGCAGCCCGCCGCCACGCCGCCGGCCTCGACGACGCCACCGGCGACCACGCCTCCGGCACGGCCCGCGAATCCGGCTCCGGCTCGTCCCTGAGCCGCCGTCTCTCATCTCCCCAACGGGAACATCGCCATGACCGAATCGTCGCCCCTCTCGGGGCTGCTCGCAGGGAAGAAGGGGCTGATCATCGGGGTCGCCAACCAGAACTCCATCGCCTGGGGGTGCGCGCGCGCGCTGGCGGGGGCGGGGATGGAGCTGGCCTTCACCTACCAGGGCGAGATCATGCGCGACCGCGTCACCCGCACGGTGTCCGAGCTGGGCGACGTCCCGCTGATGGACCTGGACGTGCGCGACGAGGCGCAGGTGGCCGCCGTCTTCGGCACGCTCAAGGAGCGGTGGGGGCAGCTCGACTTCCTCCTGCACTCCGTCGCCTTCGCCCCCAAGGCCGCGATGGCGAACCCGTTCATCGAGACGCAGCGCGACGACTTCCTCGCGGCGCACGAGATCTCCGCCTACTCGCTGGTCGCCCTCTCGCGCGCGGCCTCGGCGATGATGCCGGAGGGCGGGAGCATCGTCACCATGACCTACTACGGGTCGCAGAAGGCGGTGCCAGGGTACAACGTCATGGGCGTGGCGAAGGCGGCGCTGGAGGCGTGCGTGCGCTACCTGGCGATCGACCTGGGGCAGCGCGGCATCCGCATCAACGCCGTCTCGGCCGGCGCCATCAACACGCTGGCGGCGCGCGGCGTGGCCCACTTCCGCGACCTGATGCGGATCACCGCCGAGCGCTCGCCGCTGAAGCGCACGGTGGAGCCGGACGAGGTGGGGAACGCCGCCCTCTTCCTGGCCTCGCACCTCTCCTCTGGGATGACGGGCGAGACGATGTACGTGGACGCCGGCTTCAACATCACCGCGGGTTGAAGCCACCGGTCTTCCTGGACCGCGACGGCACGCTGATCGCCGACCGCCACTACCTGTCGGACCCCGCCGGTGTGGAGATCCTCCCCGGCGCCGCGGAGGCGGTGGCGCGGCTGAACGGGGCGGGGCACCCCGTCTTCCTGGTGACCAACCAGTCCGGAATCGGGCGGGGATACTTCACCGAAGCGCAGTACCGCGCCGTGCACGCGCGGCTGGTGGAGCTCCTGACCGGCGCCGGCGCGCGGCTGGACGGCGAGTACCACGCCCCGCACGCCCCCGGCGACCCAGACCCCGAGGCGCTGCGCAAGCCCGGCGCGGGGATGTTCCTGCGCGCCGCGCGCGAGCACGGCCTTGAGCTGGCGGGCGCCTTCTTCGTCGGCGACCGCTTGCGCGACGTGGCCCCGGCGGAGCGGTTCGGCGGCACGGCCATCCTCGTCCGTGGCCCCGAGACGGATGCGGAGACGCCCCCGCACGTCCAGATCGTGGAGTCGCTTGTGGAAGCGGTGGAGCGGATACTGGCGCTGTCGCGGGGTTGACGGTCTGATTATCTTGGTCCCAACCCCTTTCGGCGCCGCGGACCGAAACCTGCGACGCGCAAAAGGGTAACAAGTGACCGATGCGGCGGGAGTCGTTCAGCCCGCGACACACCATACACTGCGGGGGCAGCGATGCAGACCGATAACGCGACCGCGAACGTAGTTACAGAGACCGCCACCAGCCCCGTCACGGTGACCCCGACGGCGGTCACCGAGGTTCGCCGCTACATGGAGGAGCAGGGTGCCACCGAGTCCGCTGGGCTCCGCGTGGGCGTGCTTCCGGGCGGGTGCTCGGGATTCCAGTACGGCCTCAACATCGAGGACGAAGCGGGCGAGGACGACATGGTCCTGGAGTCGAACGGGGTGCGGCTCTTCGTGGACCCGTTCAGCCTCCAGTACCTGGCTGGCGTGGAGATCGACTTCGTCTCCACCTTCCAGGGCTCCGGCTTCACCTTCAACAACCCGAACGCCAGCGGCGGCTGCGGCTGCGGCAGCTCGTTCACGGTGTGAGGGCCCCCACCCCCCGCCCCCTCCCCCGCCTGCGGGGGCGCAGGGCGGGTGAGGGGGAGAACTGCACCGATTACGGTCCACACGCAAGAACGCCCGGCCTCCTCGCGAAGGCCGGGCGTTCTTGCATCGTGGGGCGCCGCTACGGGTTGTGGCGGCCGGGCTTCTTGCGGCGGACCATCTCGACGTAGCCGTTGTTCGGGTTGCCGCCGTTGCGAAGGATCTGGTCCACCCGCTCGGGGCCGCGGTTGTAGGCGAGGAGTGCCAGGTTCACGTTGCCGTCGTACCTGACGATTAGCGTCCTCAGGTAGCGGAAGCCGATGCGCAGGTTGGTGTCGCGGTCGTACAGGTTGTGCCGCGTGGTGCCGTTCACCCGGAAATACTTCGCGGTGGACGGCATCAATTGCGTGAGGCCCACGGCGCCCACGCTGCTCTTCGCGCGGTGGTTGAACTCGCTCTCGGCGCGCACCAGGCCGAACGCCAGGTCCGGCTCGATGTCCTCCGAGCGCGCGATCTCCTCGATGCGCGCCGCCATGTCGGCCGGAATCGCGTAGCGGGCCGAATAGTTGACCGTGCGCCGGAGCTTCTCCAGTTCCGCCGTCTGCAGGTCCTTGATGCCGGCGGGCGCCGGGTCCACCATCGCGCGGATGACGGAGCCGGTTGCGTCGCTGCTGCTGGCGGTGCGCGCGCCCATCACGAACGCGGCGATCACCACCAGCCCACCTAAGACTGCACTGCGCAACACCGGGAACAGCTCCAGGCGGGGCTGCTTCCGGGACTCGATGTCGTTCTGAAGCCTCAACAGGAGAGACTGCATGCCAGCCTCCGGGGGTTCTGGTTCTCAGCGTGCGGGGAAGCGCCGTGCCAGGGCTAAGCCCCGGCCGCCGCCGTCCAGACCCCGCTCTGCCCCCCTTCTTTGTGCAGCAAACGTACCTCCACGATGGCCATTCCCCGGTCCATTCCTTTACACATATCGTAAACGGTGAGAAGCGCGCAGCTTACCGCTGTGAGCGCTTCCATCTCCACGCCGGTCTTGCCCTCGGTGCGCGTGGTCGCCGTCGCGCGCAGTCCGGGGAGCGCGTGGTCCACCTCCAGCACCACCCCCACGGAGGTGAGTGGGAGGGGGTGGCAGAGGGGGATCAGGTCCGCGGTGCGCTTCGCCCCCATGATCCCCGCGATCTCCGCGACGGTGAGGACGGCGCCCTTGGCCGCGCGTCCCTCCACCACCGCCTCCAACGTCGCGGGCGCCATGCGGATGCACCCCTCGGCCACCGCCGTCCGCCGCGTCACCTTCTTGTCCCCTACGTCCACCATGCGGGGCCGCCCCTGCTCGTCCAGGTGTGTGAATCCGCTCTCGCCGCTCATCGCATTCTCCTGATCTTGCTGGTGTGGCACCGGTGCCTCTCCCCTGCGTCCCAACGACACGCGGCGCCCCGTCCGATGAGGACCGGGGCGCCGCGCAAGTGTCCTGTGCTCGAATTTGCTCGGGCCCCCCTGGCGAGTGAACTCGCTGCGACAACAGCACAAAGTCCGCCTGCGCGGACTCCGGGTCCAATCTCGCGTCTCTCGAGCCCACTTCAGTGGGCTTCCCGTCGTTCCAGCCGGGGGATTCATCCCCCGGTGATGCGGCACAGGCGTTTGGTGCCCTGGTTCGGCGCCCCCTCACCCCGCCCGCAGCAGATCCGCCCGAATCCCCCGCAGCAGATCGGCGACGATGAGCTGCGGGTTGACGTTGCCGGAGGCCAGGTCGCGGGCCTCCTGCACGCGCATCAACGCCGAGGCCACGCCCTCCGCCTCCACGCGGCCACGGGTGACGATGCCGTTGAGGAGCGCGGCGTCGTCCGTGTAGGCGAGGGCGTCGGGGGCACCGGCGGCGACGGCCATCAGGTCGCGGAGCCAGAGAGAGAGCGCCTCCAGGGTGCCCGTGAACTCGCCGCGCGCGCCGGCGGGGGCGACGGCGTTGGCCGCCGCCAGGCGGTCCGCGGCCGAGGTGGAGGTGGCGGCCTGGAGCAGCGACCGTCCCGCCTCGCGCTGGCGCTGGAGGACACCGGCGCCGCCCGCCCCGGGGAGGAGCCGGAGCGCCTTGCCGATCGCCCCCGCCGAGATCCCCGCCACGCGCTCCGCATCCGCGCGAGGCATCCCCTTCTCGCGCTCCAGGAAGTCCGCCACCATCTCCGCGGGGAGCGGCACCAGGCGCACCGGCAGGACGCGCGAGCGGATGGTGGGGAGGAGCGCGCCGGGGTTGGAGGAGGTCAGGATCAGCGTGGTGTCCGCCGGGGGCTCCTCCAGCAGCTTCAGGAAGGCGTTGGCTGCTTCCGGCGACGACTCCTGCGGCACCATCGCCTCCGCGTCGCCCACCACGAACACCTTGCGCGACCCCATCGCCGGGCGCACGCTGGCGAAGCGCTGCAGGTTCTGGATCGTCCCCATGAAGTACGCCGGGGCGCGGTCGTACGCGGGGACGTGGAACGGGTCCGCGCGGCGGGAGGCCAGCTCCACCCCACGCGACTCCTCCAGCTTCTCGCGCAGCTTCTCCGGCGTAGCTGCGTCGGGGCGGGGGAGAGGGAAGAACCAGTGCACGTCCGGGTGCTCCAGCCGCGGCACCATCCGGCAGCTCTGGCATCGCCCGCACGCCAGTCCGTCCGGCGCCGGCGCCTCGCACATGATCTGCTGCGCCAGCCAGAGCCCCACACGCTGCTTTCCGACGCCGGAGGGGCCGTGGAAGAGGAGCGACTGAGCCAGCGTCCCGGCGCGCACGGCCGCCACGAGCACGCCGCGCACGTCCTCGTGGCCGTATACGGGTGTGAGCGCCATCAGCGCGCCTGCCCCCGCAGCCAGGTGAGCGGATCCACCGCCTGCCCACCCGGCGCGCGGATCTGGAACTCGATGTGCGCCCCCTCCGGCGTGTGCTCGCCGCCCACGGTGCCCACCACCTGGCCCCTGGCGATGGTGGCGCCCTGCTGCACTTGCACCTGCTTCAGGTACAGGTAGAGCGAGTAGTATCCGCCGCCGTGGCTCACGACGACCGTCGGGCCGTAGCCCTCAAAGGGCGCGGCCATCTCCACGGTGCCGCCCTCCACCGCGCGCACCGGCGAGCCCGGCGCCGCGCCGATCCCCACGCCGTTGTAGCGAATCGCGGTGCCGTTGGGCTGCGTCACGCGTCCGAAGCGGTAGACCAGGCGCCCCCCCACCGGCCACGCGAGGTTGCCGACGTCCGCCGTGGTCATGGTGGACGCGGGGGCGCGCACCGGCGCCGCGGCGGGGGGAGCCGGTCGGCCCGCGGCGGCGGCGCGGGTGCGCGCGGCGGCCGCGGCGGCCACCCGGTCGCGCTCGCGGCGCTCGGCCTCGCGGCGGCGGGCCTCCAGCGTGGCGATGAGGCCGGTCAGCCGGCGCTCGTCACGCGCCAGCTCGGCGAGCTGGGCGGTGGTGGAGCGCTCGTGCTTCTGGAGGACGTTGAGCGTCTCGCCCCGCTCGCCCTGCAGGCTGCGGAGCTGCTGGTGCTCGTCGCTGCGCTCGTTCTGCAGGTACTGGATGTCAGAGTAGCTGCGCCGCAGCTCCTGCTCGCGCAGGGTGAGCTGGCGCGAAAGCTCCTCCACCTCCTGCACCAGCCCCCGGTCGCGCTGGGCCACGAGGTGCAGGTACTTGTAGCGGTTGAGGAGGTCCGCGAACGAGCGCGACGAGAGGAGGACCTCCGCCGCGTGCAGCGGGCCGCGCTTGTACAGGTCGCGCAGGCGGCGGTTGAGGAGCGACTTCTTCTCCGCCAGCCGCATCTGCGTGGTGGTCAGCTCGGCGGTGGTGGCGTCGATCTTCTTCTGCGTCTCGTTGAGCTGCAGGTTCAGCTCGCCAACGAGGCTGGCCGAGACGGTGGCCTGGCGGCGGATGATGTTGAGCTCCGCGTTGACGTCGTGCACCTGCCCGCGTATGCGCTGCAGCTCGCCGCGCAACTCCTGGCGCTCGCGGCGGATCTCCTGGAGGCGGCGCTGGCTCTCCGAGATCTCCTGCTGCGGGGCGCGCTGCTGCGCGATCGCGGCGAGGGGGAGGGCGACGGCCAGCAGGAGCGCGGCAGCGGCGCGGGCGGGGCGCACCGTCAGACCGCCTCCAGGTGGCGGCGCACCGCCACGATGCTGCTCAGGAAGCCGAACACCGTCCCCGCCACCACCACTCCTACGATCCACTCCGAGGGGAGCCACTTGAGGGCGAAGAGGTAGCGGTTCAGCGCCGCGAAGGCGACCCAGGTGAGCGCCGCGGCCGCGATGCCGCCCAGCAGCCCGGTGATGATCCCCTCCAGCACGAACGGGCGCTGCACGAAGCCGTCAGTGGCGCCCACCAGGCGCATGATGGAGATCTCTTCGCGCCGCGCGAAGACCGCGATGCGGATGGCGGTGGCGATGATGATCCCCGCCACCAGCGCGAACGCCCCGCCAATGGCCGTGGCCGCCGCGCCGAAGAGGCGGCGGATGGTGTAGATCTTCTCCACCCATCCGTCGCCGAAGTCCACCTCTTCCACGAAGGCGTACGCCTGCAGCCGCTTCGCCACGCGGGACACCGCCTGGGGCGAGCTCTGGCCGGGGCGCAGCCGCACCTCCAGCGACGCGGGGAGCGGGTTGCTCTCCAGGTCGGTGAAGACGTCGCGGAACTCCTTCATCTCCTCCATCGCGGTGGCCAGCGCCTCCGTCTTGGTGACGTAGCGCAGCTCCTGGACTTCGGGGAGGCGGCGCAGCTCGTCCTGCGCTCCCTGCAGCTGGAGGGCGGTGGCATCGTCGCGGAGGTAGCCCACCACCTCCACCTTGTTCTCCACCTCGCGCACGGCCTGCGAGATGTTGAAGGCGGTGAGGCCGAAAAGCCCGACGATGAAGAGCGAAAAGGCGATCGCCACCACCGACAGCATCGTCAGCAGCGGCGTGCGGCGGAAGGCGGCGAGCGCCTCGCGTAGCGCGTACGACATGGGGTTCAGGCCTGCTGGGGTTCGCGTGCCGCGGGGGTGGGGGCGCTGTCGTAGACGACGGCGCCCTGGCTGAGCTCGATCACCCGGTACTGCGGGTGGGCGCGCACCAGGTCCAGGTCATGGGTGGCCATCAGGACGGTCATCCCCATCGAGTTGATCTCGCGGAAGATCTCGAAGACGCCCTTGGCCGCCCACTCGTCCAGGTTCCCGGTCGGCTCGTCGGCGAGGAGAAGCAGGGGCTCGTTCACCAGGGCGCGCGCGATGGCCACGCGCTGGCGCTCGCCGCCGGAGAGCTCGTCCGGATACGCGCGCGCCTTGTGCGCCAGCCCCACCTGCGTGAGCACGCGGTGGGCGAGCGGCGCGATCGCGCTGCGCTTCTTTCCGGTGACCTCAAGCGCGAAGGCGACGTTCTCCTCGGCGGTGCGGTCGCGCAGGAGTCGGAAGTCCTGGAAGACGACGCCCATCTTGCGGCGCAGCATGGGGATGTCGCGCTGGCGGATGAGCTTGGACGAGAAGCCGGAGACGCGCACCTCGCCACTCGACGGCATCTCGGCCATCTGGATGAGGCGCATGACGGTGCTCTTCCCCGCGCCGGAGTGGCCGGTGAGGAAGACGAGCTCTCCCTTGCGGACGTGGAACGACACGTCCCGGAGCGCGGCGCCAGAGCGCGCGTACTCCTTGGATACGGATGAAAGCCTGATCACGGGAGGACCGGGGCACTGCTGGAGGGAACTGTCGGTGTGGGTCCAACTTAGCCGGGTTTTGCGCCGCTGTCAAACGGTTTGGCACATGCGAACGGCCAGCAGCACGGCCTCGCGCATGGACGACCCGTCGGCGATTCCCCTTCCCGCGATGTCCAGCGCCGTGCCGTGGTCCGGCGAGGTGCGGGGGAAGGGAAGGCCCAGGGTGACGTTGACCCCGCTGCCGAACGCCGCCGTCTTGAACGCCGCCATCCCCACGTCGTGGTACGGCGCGATCACCGCGTCGAACTCGCCGCGGACGGCGCGGGTGAACACCGTGTCGGCCGGAACCGGTCCGAACGCCTTCACGCCGCGCTCCGCCAGCATCCTGAGCGCCGGCTCAACGATCCGCTCCTCCTCGTCCCCAAAGAGCCCGCCATCCGACGCGTGCGGATTGATGGCGCACAGGGCCACGCGCGGCTCCGCGATGCCCCAGTGGTCGCGCAGGGCGCGGTGCGTGAGCTCCGCCTGCCGCACCAGCAGCCCTGCGGAGAGCGCGGCGGGGACGTCGCGCAACGCCAGGTGCGTGGTGGCGAGGACCACGCGCAACGGCCCGCCGAGCGCCGTCCGCTCCGCCGCCATCATCATCGCCACTTCGGAGACGCCGGCGAGGTCGCGCAGCATCTCGGTGTGCCCCGGGTAGCGCCACCCGCCGGCGTGGAAGGCGGACTTGTCGATGGGCGCGGTGACCACGGCGTCCACTTCCCCCGCCAACGCCATCTCCGTGGCCCGCCTGATCGCCTCCCCCGCGATCCGCCCCGCCGCCGCGACGCCATCTTCCACCGCCCACCGCCCGACCGCGACGTCTTCCGCCCCGCTCAGCAGGTGCTCCGGCCCCACGCGCACGTACTCCGCCGCCGCGGCGGCCTCCGGGTCCGCGAGCGCCGCCGCGACCACCTCCGGCCCGATCCCGCGCGGATCTCCCAGCGTCACGGCGATACGGGGGCGTTTCATCATGCGTCTTCGTGCGTTCGGGTTGGGCAACCGCGCCTCACACAGAGACACAGAGGGAACAGCAAGAACAGCAAAGGACCCCGTGCGGGTCCTCTGTGCCCTTGTCCGTTCCCTCTGCGGCTCTGTGTGAGATTGCTTTTCAGAATGCGAGCTCGTCCTTGGTGCGCTCGTCGCTCAGGACCTTGTAGAGGTCGCGGGCGGCGGCCTTGGAGACGCTCTTGCCGGGGAGGGCCACAAGCTCCACCTGCAGCGTGCGGCGCGGATAGCGGATGGTGATCCGCCGGCCCGGGAGCACGGTGTCGCTGGGGCGCGCGTTGCGGCCGTCCAGCGACACGGCGCCCGCCTCGCACGCCGTCTTCGCCTCGCTGCGGCTCTTCGTAAGGCAGAGCCGGTGAAGGAGGACGTCTACACGGAGCGCTTCGTCCGCCATCGCCTCAGAGGTTGATGACGACGTGCGTGGTGCGGCGCAGCTCGGCCAGGAGCTGCTCCTCCAGACGCTGCTCCGCCATGCGCTCCTTTACGCGGTCCACCACGTCGGCGTACTCGTACTGCCCCTCGGCCTGGCGCTCCGTGACGCGGACGATGGCGAAGGAGGGAGCGCCCTGCGCGCTCGCCACCTCGAACGGCCCCACCAGGGTATTTGCCTCGGCGGTGGCCAGCGGGGCGGCGTACGCGGGCGGAAGCTGCGCCACCGGGATGTTGCGGTTCACGCGCTGGTCCGCCGGCGTGTTGGTGGCCGCGGCAAAGGTGCTCAGCGAAGCCCCTCCGCGTACCGCCGTCGCGATGGAGTCGGCGCGGGTGCGGGCGGCGGCGATGTCCTCCGGGGTGATCTCCGGGCGGATCAGGATGTGGCGCGCCTGCCGCTCCGGCCCGCGGATGCGGTCCAGGCGGATGATGTGGAAGCCGAACTCCGTCTCCACGATCCCCGACGTCTGGCCGGGGCGCAGCGAGAAGGCCGCCACCTCGAAGGGACGCACCATCTGCCCCTCGCGGAACCATCCCAGGCTGCCGCCCTGCTCCTTGGACGCGTCGGCCGAGTAGCGGCGCGCCAGCACCTCGAAGTCGCCGCCCTTTCCGAGCTCCGCCAGCACTTCCTCGGCGGTGCGGCGCGCGCGCGCCTTGGCCGAGTCGGAGGGGAGCGGCTTCACCAGCGCCTGCTCGAAGGAGACGTTCGCGGGCCGCGTGCCCACCGACGCGCGCACGCCCTCAAAGAACTCGCGGGCGTCCGCGTCGGCGATGGTGGGGCGGGGGCGCTTGGCGATCTCCTGGCGCGCGTACCGGTCGATCATCGTGCGGTCGGAGATCTGCCGCGTCAGGTCGCGCCGGTACTCCTCCAGCGTACGGCCGGAGGCCTGCAGCGCGCGCGACAGCTCCGCCTCGGAGCCGTTGAAGCGCTGCTTGACCTGGGTGAGCTGCCGCTCCACCGCCTCGTTCACTTCCAGCTCGTTGACCGTCAGCCCGGAAGCGCGCGCGGCCTCCAGCAGGATCAGGTCGCTGACGCGCTGATCCACGATCTGCCGGATGAGCGCGGCGCGCTGCGCCGGGTCGGCGGGGATCTCGCGCCCAGACTCACGGTACGCTTCCAGCCCCTGCTGGACGTCCGAGAAGAGGAGCGTGGTGTCGCCCACTACGGCCACCACCCGGTCCACCAGCTCCTCGCCCGGCTGGGCGGCGGGGACGGTCTGGGCCACGAGCGGCGAGCCGGCGAAGAGGGTGGCGATGGCGGCGAGCGCCGCGATTCGGTTGCGCATGAGCTGGTCTTGGGACTGCGGGAGTCGGGCGGCCCCTGCCACCCGGAAGCGACCGGCCCGGGCGGATGCACCGCCCGGGCCGGCCCTCTTGTATGCCGGAGCGCCGCAGGGGTTCCCCCGCGGCGCCCCCCACCTGCTACGGCTGCGCCGGCGCCGGCTGTCCGCCCTGCGGAGCACCCTGCGGAACCTGCTCGCCCGGCTCGCCCTGCTGCTGCGGGGCCTGCGGCTGGCCCTGCTGCGGCTGGCCCTGCTGCGGCTGGCCCTGAGGCGGCATCCCCTGGGGCGGCATCCCCTGCTGCGGCATCCCCTGCGGACCCTGCGGGAGCTGCGGCTGCGTGGCGCGGATCGCCTTCATCCGCTCCACCACGCGGGCGAAGGCGGCCTCGTTGACCTCGGAGCCGTACGATTCACGCAGCGCCTGCCCCAGGCGGCCCAGCGGCGAGAGCTGCACCTGCCCGGAGAGGAAGGCCTGGATGAGCTGGCGCACCTGCTCCTCGATCGCCGCGTTGCCGGCCGAGCCCTTGGGGATGCGGCGCGAGCCGAGCCCCGTGCCCTGCAGCAGCCCGCGGATCGCCGCGCGCGCGTCGGTGCGGATGGAGTCGTTGGCCGCGCGCGACAGGTTGAAGTTGCGGCGCTTGGCCTCGGCGAGGAGGATCTCGCGGGTGGCCTGCTGCTTCAGGAAGCCTTCCACCTGCTCGTCCGGCGCCGAAGCGGCCTGCTTGCGCTGCGCGGACGGGATCTGCTCCATCACCGTCGCCACCTCGCCCGAGGTGATCTCGCCGCCGCGGTACTCCAGGAGGGCGCGGTTGGCGGCGCGGCCCTTGAGGGGCAGCTTCTCCATCGTCGCCATCTCCTTGATCTGCTTCACCGCGCCGGTCTGCACCTCGACCTTGGCGGCGGCGGTCAGCGAGTCGACGAACTTCTGCACGGCCTGGCCCTGCGTCTGGCGCGCCAGCATCTGGCGGAACTGCGGGCGCTGCTCGGCCGGAAGCGGCTGCGACTTGCGCTCTTCCACCTTGATGACGTGATAGCCGAAGGGGCTCTCCACCACCTTGGACACCTGCCCCGGCTGCAGCGCGAATGCCGCCTGCTCAAAGGTGGGCACCATCTGCCCGCGGCCAAAGAAGCCGAGGTCGCCGCCCTGGTCCTTGGAGGTGTCCTCGGAGTGCTGGCGGGCGAGCGCGGCGAAGTCGGCGCCGCCGGCGGCCTGCGCCTGCAGCTGCTCGGCGCGGGCGCGCACCGCCTGCCGCGCGGCGGGGGCCGCGTCGGCCGCCACCTTGAGCAGGATGTGGCGGGCGCGCACCTGGGGGCCGGGGCCCTCGGTGTTCCACTTCTCGTCCAGCTGCGCCTCGGTGAACATGGTGTCCACGCGGACGTTGCTGGTCACGAAGCGCTGGAGGATCACCTCTTCGCGGGTCGGCTCGATCAGCTTGTCGAAGTCGAGCACGGCGAGGGTGGTGTCCTCGGCGGCGGCGGTGGCGAGGAGGGTGTACTCCACCCACATCTTGGCCAGCTCGCCGACGAGCTCCTCGGTGGGCTGGATCTGCGGGTTGGCGGCCAGCAGCGACGCGGCCTCCTCGACCTTGAGCTCTTTGCCGGCGGCCTGGGCCACCACGTCGGTGTGGGAGGACATGGCCTTGCCGAACGAGCCGCACCCTGCGAGCGCGAGGGCGGCGGCGGGGAACGCCCAACGGGTAAACTTCATCACGATCTCCAAAACCGGGTGAGGGGACTGCGGCGCGGGCCGGATGGCCGGGGCGCCCTGGGACTGCGGGAAGAAAAGTGCTAAGTGCTAAGTGCCAAGTGCTGAGTGCTAAGTGCTAGGTGCTAGGTGCGAAGTGCTGTTCAGGACTTAGCACTTAGGACTTAGCACTTCCGTTCTACGCCGCGGCGGCCTTGGCGACCTCCGCCACCAGGTCCCGCAGCGAGGCGAGCAGGGTGGGGAGGATCGGCTCCGTGCCGTGGCGGGTAAGGGCGATCGAGAGCGGCATCGGGCGGCGGATCTCCACGGCGAGCTGGTGCGCGGAGAAGGCCGTCTGCAGCGACGCCATGCGCGGCACGTTGCCGCGGCGGAAGTTGATGCGCACGTCCCACGGACGCACCAGGATCCGCTCGATCCCCAGCTCGCCGCCCAGCAGCCGGAGCTGCGCCGTGGCGATCAGCGTCTCCACCTCTTCGCGCAGCGGGCCGAAGCGGTCGCGCAGCTCGCCGCGGATGGCTTCCGCGGCCTGCACCGTCTCCACGCGCGACAGGCGGCGGTAGAAGTTGAGCTTCTGCGCCTCGTCCGTCACGTAGTCGTCGGGAATCAGCGCCGCGCCGTCAACCGAGACCTCGGCGAGCTGCACGCGGCTCTCGCCCTTGCCGCCCTTGAGCTGCTTGATGGTGTCGTCCAGCAGCCGCATGTACGTGTCCAGCCCCACCGCGTGCACGAAGCCGCTCTGCTGCGAGCCGAGGATGTTACCCGCGCCCCGCAGTTCGAGGTCCTTGAGCGCGATGCGGTAGCCGCTCCCCAGCTCGGTGTAGTGCTCCAGCACGCGCAGCCGCTTCTCAGCGTCTTCCTGGATCTCGTCCGGGATCAGCAGGTAGCAGAACGCCCGGTGGTGGCTTCGGCCCACGCGTCCACGAATCTGGTAGAGCTGCGAAAGGCCGAAGTGGTCGGCGCGGTTCACGATCAGCGTGTTGGCGCGGGGCACGTCCAGCCCGCTCTCGATGATGGCGGTGGCCACCAGCACGTCGCGCTCGCCGTCCAGGAAGGCGGTCATCACCGCCTCCAGCTCCTTCTCCCGCATCTGCCCGTGCGCGATGGCGATGCGTGCCTCCGGGATCAGCCGCTGCACCCGCTGCGCGACGGTGTCGATCGTCTCCACCCGGTTGTGGACGAAGAACACCTGCCCGCCACGGTCCAGCTCGCGCCGCATGGCGTCCTCGATGATCGCGTCCGCCCACGGGAGCACGTGGGTGATCACCGGCTGCCGGTCGCGGGGCGGCGTCTGGATCAGCGTCATGTCGCGTAGCCCAAGCATGGAGAAGTGCAGGGTGCGCGGGATGGGCGTGGCCGTCAGCGTCAGCACGTCCACCGTGCGGCGGAGCTGCTTGAGGAGCTCCTTGTGCTTCACCCCGAAGCGCTGCTCCTCGTCCACGACGATGAGGCCCAGGTCCTTGAAGTGCACGTCGTGCGACAGGAGGCGGTGCGTTCCGATCAGGATGTCCACCTCGCCTGCCTGCAGGCGCTTGAGCACCTCCGTCTGCTCCTTCGTCGTGCGGAAACGCGAGAGCGCCTCGATGCGCACCGGGAAGTCGGCCAGCCGCTCGCTGAACGTGTGCATGTGCTGCTCGGCGAGGATCGTCGTCGGCACCAGCACCGCCACCTGCTTGCCGTCCTGCACCGACTTGAACGCGGCCCGGATGGCGATCTCCGTTTTGCCGTAGCCCACGTCGCCGCAGATCAGGCGGTCCATGGGGCGGGGCGACTCCATGTCCTTTTTGACGTCCTCGGTGGCCTGGCGCTGGTCGGGCGTGTCCTCAAAGAGGAAGGCGCTCTCCATCTCGCGCTGCCAGCGGGTGTCGGCGGAGAACGCGTACCCCTTCTCCGCGGCGCGGGCGGCGTACAGCTCCAGCAGCTCCGAGGTCATCTCCTCGATGGCCTTCTTCGTCCGCTGCTTCTGCCGGCTCCAGTCCTTGCCGCCGATGCGGTGCACCTTGGGCGCGGGCGCGTTCTCGTCCGGATCGCTCACCCACCGCTCGATCAGGTCCACCCGGTGCACGGGCACGCGCAGGAGCTCGCCCCCCGCGTACTCGATCACCAGCGTCTCGAACTGCTCCTCGCCCACGCGCACCAGCTCCATCCGCCGGAACTGCCCCACGCCATGGTCCATGTGGACGACGTAGTCCCCCGGCTTGAGCGCCGCGATGCTCTCCAGCGCCGCCCCGCCGCGGAACCTCCTGCGCCTGCGCACGCGGCGCGAGCGGCGAAAGATCTCGTGGTCGGTCAGCAGCCGCAGCGGTGGCTCCGCGTCCGCCAGCACGAAGCCGCCGCCGATGGAGCCGATCCCCAGCTCCACGTGCCGCGCGATGCGCAGCTCGTCCAGCAGCTCCTGCAGGCGCTCCAGCTGCCCCTGGTTGTCGCACAGGATCAGCGTCTGCTCGCCGCGCGCCGCGGCCCCGCGCAGCACGTCGCCCAGGCGGCCCATGTCGCGGTCGATGGCCTCCGGCGGCAGGGCGCGGAAGCGGGCCGTGGTCTGGGTGGGGAGGGTGCCCGTGTCCTCGATGAAGAGCTGGGCGAACCCTTCCAGCCTGCGCGCCGCCTCCTCGGACGGAAGGAAGAGCGTCTCCGGCAACTCCGGGCGGTTGCCGCGCTGCGCCTCGGCGGCGTGGAGGCGGCGGACCTCCTGCCAGGTGCGGTCCAGCTCGCCTCGCGTGCCGCCGCCTGCCAGGTGCACCACCACCGCGTCCTGCGGCAGGTACTCCAGCAGCGACTTGCGCTCGCTCCCCTCGGTGGCGCGTGCGGAGCGCGCTCCCACGCTGGCCTGCGCGCGCAGGTCCACGGGAAGGAGCTGCAGCTCGTCCACGGCGCGCACGGAGAGCTGCGTCAGGATGTCGAAGAAGCGGATCGACTCGACGGTGTCGCCAAAGAACTCGATGCGGGCCGGCTCGGGCGCGCCGAAGCCGAAGACGTCCACGATGCCGCCGCGCAGCGCGAACTGCCCCACCGCCTCCACCGTAGGGACCCGCTCGAAGCCCATCCCCTCCAGCCGCGCCGCCAGCTCGGGGAGGAGCACGTCCTCGCCGGTGCGGATCTCCAGCCGCAGGTCGTCCAACCCTTCCACGGCGGGAGCCAGCTCCTGCAGCGCGCGCGGCGTGGTGACCAGGAGCGAGGCGCGACCGGAGAGGAGCGCCTCCAGCGCCTCCACGCGCGTGCCGCCGATCTCCAGGTGCGGCTCGCCCTCCTCGTACGGCAGCGACTCGCGTTGCGGGTACAGGAAGACGGCGCCCTCGCCCAGGAGCGCTTCCAGGTCGGCGGTGGCCTGCTCGGCGGCTTCGGGCCCGGGGGCCACCAGCGTCCAGATCCGCTCGGGACGGGCGCGGTGAAGCGCGGACACCAGCACCAGCGGGGCGGAGCCGGCGAGCCCCGAGGCAAGCGCGCTCCCCCCTGCCCGCGGCAGGCTAGCCGCCAGCGCCTGGAAGGCGGGGACGGACCGGAACGAATCGATCAGCAGCGGGTGCGGCACAGCACGGTGGGTCGGGTCTGCTCCAGGGGCGGCACTGGGGTTTTTCGGGACAACCCTGGATTTTAGCCCCTCGGGGCGCTGCAAGTCAACCGGGGGACAGGAAGCGATATGCAGGAACGAACGAAATCGCCGATGGTGACGCGCCGCGCTGGGGGAGCAGCGGCTCCCCGGCCACCTGTGCCTCTCCCCGCGCGTTCGCGTCTCCGCGTGAGACCTGCCGTTCGTGGCGCGGCGAACGTGCGGCTTGCCACTGCGGCACTCGGACCCATATTTGAAGACACACCCTCGACCCATGATCTCCACCCGCGCGCCAGGCGTACTTGCCCGCACACCCCGCAGCGCCGGATGTCTGGCGCATCACGACGCCGCTTTCGTTCGTGCCGTTCCAGGTGCACGCGTACCTGGTGCGCCTACAGGCGGACAGGTGGATGCTCGTGGATGGCGGAATCGGGACGGACGAGGCGTGGGAGGCGCTGGAGGGCGGCGTGAGGGAGGCGGCGGGGGGGTGGAACGGCGTATGCCTGCACCTCATCACGCACATGCACCGGGATCACGTGGGGCTCGCCGCCCGCGCGCTCCAGGCGGCGCCCGCGCCGGTGGCGATGGGGGCGCTGGACGCGGAGCGGATGGCCTTCGCCGCCGCCCACCCGGAGGACGAGGCCGCGTACCGCGCCAGCCTCCTGCGCCGCGCCGGGGCTCCCGCCGAGATGGTGCGCGCCGTGGAGGCCGCCATCTCCGGCTCCGAGGCGCTCGCCCCGCCCGTCGCGGCCGACGTGCTCCTTCGCGGCGAGGACGGCGACCTGCCCGGCGCGCCGGGGTGGCGGTGGGTGTGGACGCCGGGGCACACGGCGGGGCACGTCTCGCTCCACCGCCCGGCGGACGGGGTGCTGATCGCGGGCGACGCCGTCCTCCCCCGCATCACCCCCACACTGGGAGTGAACCGCCAGCGCGCGGACCCGGTGGGTGACTACGTGGCGGCACTGGAGCGGCTGGAGGCGCTCGCGCCCGTCCTGATCCTGGGGGGGCACGGCGCGCCGACGGGCCCGCAGCGGATCGGCGAGCTGCGCGACGCCGCCGAGGCCGAGACCGAAGCGGTGGACGCGTGTCTGGACGGAGGGCCGATGAGCACCTGGGAGGTGGTGAAGTGGCGCTACCCGGGACGCGATCTCGCCCCCTCCACGCGGATGCTGGCGCTCCGCGAGACGCGCGCCCACCTGGACCGGCTGGCCGCCGCGGGACGCGCCGTCGTACACCCGTCGCCGGACGGGGCGGAGATCTTCTCCCGCCCCTCGTAGCACCCGGCCCGCGCCGTCGCGCGCGCCACGACTTCCCGTCCGGAGCCATTCGATGTCCAAGCTGCTCGGTTTCCTCCTTCTCCTGATCGGCGCCGTTGTGCTCGTGCCGCAGCTTCGCGCGCGGGCCATGCCCCACGTGCAGCCGGCGCTGAACCCGTTCTACGAATGGTCCGCGCGCAACCGCGTCAACGAGATCGCGGGCATCCTGCACGAGGAGGAGACTTTGGGGCGCAACATCCCCGACCCGGCCGGCTTCGCGGAGTTCGTGGCGCGGCGCAACTTCAAAAAAGATGCGGCGCAGGACCCGTGGGGAACGCCCTTCTACCTGCGCGTCACCCGCAAGGCGTACTTCGTGGGCTCCGCGGGAAGGGACCGCCTCCCCAACACGCCGGACGACATCGTTTCCGAGCCGCAGCTTCGCAAGCCGGCGGTGCGCCGGTGAGCGCGATGCTGAAGGTGGGGCTCACCGGGAACATCGCCGCGGGCAAGTCCACGGTGGCGCGCATCTGGCGCTCGCTCGACGCCACCGTGGTGGACGCCGACGTCCTTTCGCGCCAGGCGGTGGAGCCGGGGACGCCGGCGCTGGCCCGCATCGCGGAGGAGTGGGGCGACGAGGTGGTGGAGGCCGGGGGCGGGCTGGACCGCGCCGCGCTGCGCCGCATCGTCTTCGCCGACCCGAGCGCGCGCGAGCGGCTGGAGGCCATCGTGCACCCCGCCGTCGCCGAGCTACGCGAGGAGGCGTACCGCGCCGCGGAGGAGCGGGGGGAGCGCGTGGTGGTGGCGGACATCCCCCTCCTCTTCGAAGCGGGGCTGGTGGACGACTTCGACGCGGTGGTGCTGGTGGACGCCCCGGAGGAGGTGCGCCTGGCGCGGCTGGTGGGCGACCGCGGGATGGACCCGGAGGAGGCGCGCCGCATGATCGCCGCGCAGATGCCGTCCGAGTTGAAGCGCGCGCGCGCCGACTTCGTGATTTCCAACGCGGGGACGCTGATGGAGCTGGACCGCCGCTCGCGCGAGGTGTGGACCGAGCTGGCGCGGCGCGCGCGTGGCTGAGCTGCTGCGCGTGGACATGCACGTCCACACCCGCCACTCGCCGGACTCGCTGAACCCGCTGGAGGGGATCCTCGCCGCGATGGACGAGCGGGGGATCGACCGCGTGGTCATCGCCGACCACAACCGCATCGAGGGCGCCCTCCGCCTGCGCGACCTGGCGCCCGGGCGCGTGCTAGTGGGCGAGGAGGTGAAGACGCGAGAGGGGCCGGACATCATCGGCATCTTCCTCACCGACGCGATCCCCCGTGGAACGCCGCTGCGCGAGACGTGCGAGGCGATCCGGGGCCAGGGCGGCGTCGTGTACGTTCCGCACCCCTTCGACACGCGCCGCAGCGGGGCGGGGAAGCTGCTGGACGAGATCGCGGAGCTGGTGGACGTGGTGGAGGCGCACAACGCGCGTACCTTTCGCCCCGAGCTGAACGAAAGGGGCGAATCGTGGGCGCGCGCGGCGGGAAAGCGCCTCGGCGCGGGCTCGGACGCGCACACGCTGGCCGAGATCGGTGCCGCCTTCGTGGAGGTGCCCCCGTTCGAGCCCACGCGCGACGGATTGCTCCGCGCGCTGGACGCGGGGCGGGTGGCGGCGCGGGGGACCTCGTCGCAGCTCGTGGTGCTGGGCTCGGCGTATGCAAAGGTGCGCAAGCTGATCCTTCCCGACTGAACCGGAGCGAGACCATGCGACTTCTGATCGCCGCCCTTCTGCTGTGCTCTGCCTGCGGTCACCACGAGCCCGGCGCCGACGGTGCCCCCGCGTCCGCCGGACAGGACCGGCCCACCCCCGCCGCCGTCCAGGCAGACAGCGCCAAGTCCGACGTCACCGGCCCGAACGGTCCGCGCACCGGCGGGTGAAAAGAAAACAGCCTCACACAGAGGGCACAGAGGGGAACCGCAAGCCGCAAAGGAACTCCTTTTCTGTTCTCGCCGTTCTCTCTGTGGCTCTGTGTGAGGCGCGGTTGGGGTTGCGTTGGAAGCACGGGGGGGCTAGATCGTGCGGCCCGCGCGGGCTCGCCGCGGCGGGATGAACGAGAGTCGAAGAAATGAACGATCACAACAACTATCGGCGCGAGGCCCCCGTGGACCTCGCGTCCATCTTTTTAGGGCCCAAGGGCGAGAACGCGGACATCTTCGAGCGGCTGCTGCTGGAGGCGTTCCGCGACCACGTCTTCTGGAGGCGCAACTTCCACCCGGAGGACGGCTTCCAGGTGCGGGAGATGGACAGGCTAGCGCCCGAGTACCAGGCTTCGCTTTCGACGCTCTCCACCGAGCTGATGGGGCTGCTGGGCGAGCTCAAGGCGGGGGTGCCCTTCTTCAGCCCGCGCTACATCGGGCACATGTCCAGCGACCTGACGATGGCGAGCCTGATCGGCTACTTCGCCACCATGCTGTACAACCCGAACAACGTGGCCGCCGAGGCGTCGCCCGTCACCACGCGGATGGAGCTGGAGGTGGCGGACCAGCTCGCGCGCATGATCGGCTACGATCCCGCCAAGCAGTGGGGGCACCTCACCTCGGGCGGCACCGTCGCGAATTTCGAGGCGCTCTGGGTCGCGCGCAACGTGAAGTACCTTCCCATGGCGGTGCGCTGGGCGGCGGAGGAGGCGGGGGTCGGCGGGCTGTCGGTGGGCACTCCCGCGGGTGGACGCGCGTCGCTGGACGACATGGACCTGTGGGGTCTCCTCAACGTCGCGCCCGAGGACGCCATGGACCTGGCCGACGCCTTCCGCGCGCGGCTCGGGGATGACGCGGCGGCGGTGGAGGCGCTGGCGCAGCACTCGCTGGCCGGGCTCGGCTACCAGGAGTTCGGGCGGCGCCTGTCGCAGCAGTTCGGCGACGCGCTGCAGGACGGGGCGGTGCTGGTCCCCTCCACCGCGCACTACTCGTGGGAGAAGATCTGCCGCGCGCTGGGGATCGGCGGGCGGCAGCTCATCCACGTCCCGGTGGACCGGCGCTTTCGCATGGACCCCGCCGCGCTGGAGGCGACGGTGCACGCCCTGGCGGACCGCAAGCAGCCCATCATCGCCTGCGTCTCCGTGATCGGGACGACGGAGGAGAGCGCGGTGGACCGCCTGGACCTGATCGCCGACGTGCGCGACCGGGTGGCGCGGGAGCGCGGCGTCGCCTTCCACCTGCACGCGGACGCGGCGTGGGGCGGCTACGCGGCGTCCATCACACGCGGGCCGGACGGGCGGCGACGCTCCTACGAGGACGCGCTCGCCGACTATGCGCCCGAGGCGTGGCCCGAAGAGGGAGTGTACCGTGGCCTCTGCGCAATGGAGCGCACCGATACCGTCACCATTGACCCGCACAAGCTGGGCTTTATCCCGTACCCGGCGGGCGCGGTCTCCTTTCGCGACCTGCGGGTGCGCGAGCTGGTGGCGGTGGAGGCGCCGTACCTGTTCCACCGCGGCGCGTCGGAGTGGGGGTACATCGGGCGCTTCATCTTCGAGGGGTCGAAGCCGGGCGCGGCGGCGGCGGGGGTGTGGATGTCGCACAAGGTGCTCCCGCTCGACTCCAGCGGCTACGGCCGGCTGATCGGCGAGACGGCGCGCGGGGCCCTCCTCCTGCACCGCCGCCTGTCGAGCGGCGACTGGGGCCCGTTTACCCTCTTCCCGCTCCCCCTGCCGGACCTGAACATCGTCTGCTTCGCGATCGGCCACCCATCGCTCACCACGCTGGAGGCGACCAACGACTTCGCCGGGCGCGTGTACGGCGCCATGAGCGTGTCCGAGGAGCGCTCCGCGCGGCAGCTCGACTACTTCGTCACCAAGACCGTGCTGCGCGCGCGGGAGTACGGCCACGCCGCCGACCCCATTCTCGAAGCACTCGGCTTCTCGCGCGAAGACTACGAGCGCGCGGGCGGCGTCAGCGTCATCCGCTGCACCGTGATGGACCCGTTCCTCGCCTCGCGGCGCGGGAAGATGGACTTCGTGGGCGGGTTCGCGAAGACGCTGCGGGGGGTGCTGGAGGCGGTGCTGTGAGGGGGAGAGGTCTGCGTGCCTCGGCCACCGTCGAGGCACGCGGGTTCCCCCTTTCCCCCGCAAGCGGGGGAAAGGGTGCACTTCGCCCGTTTGCCGATATCTGCGCGGGTCCGACGCGATCGAACCACGGCGACAACTGGTAGGGGCAGCCCCGCGTGGCTGCCCGTGCTCTCCCCCGCGCCGTCATCACCACTCCGCGCGGATGCACGCAAACGCCCCTCCCCCAGAAGTTTGGGGGAGGGGCAGCAGGAACGAGCGGGGAGAGGGCCTGCGATGCCTGCCTACTCCTCCTCCTCGATCTTCTGCTCCTCGCGGGCGACGCGCAGGTACTCGCGCAGCGACTCCTCGGGGATCTGGCTGAGCTGGCGGAGGATCGCCTGCGCCTGGTCGCGCAGCGGGGCGGTCTCGTCGCGGGTCAGCTCGTCGTCGAAGTCGAAGGGGAAGGCTTCGCGCTCGTCGTCGCCCTCGTCCGTGGTCGGATCGATCCCGGTGAGCGGGTGGAAGACCATGGTCACGCCGAGCGAATTGGAATCGTCCACGTACGGGCTGATCTCGGCTTCGGCCAGGTACAGCTCCCCTTCGTCCTCGAAGATGCGGAAACCGACCAGCAGCCCGAGCCCGTCCTCGGCGTGAGGGGTGTGTTCGTGGGTCGGGTGGTCGTGTTCGTGACTCGGCATGTCTCCTCCGGCGTAGGGTCGGGTTGTGGTCCGCGGGCTGACCGCGGCGCGCGCAAGATACGCACCCGCCCCGCGCGCTGACAGGGCGCACCCCGCGCGAACCTCGCCGCCGCGCCGGTGTACCCGCACCCCTGGACCGGTCCCGCCCCCCGCCGGGGGCCGGGCCGGATTTTCTTTTTTCGTTCGCCGGAGAGGGTGCCGTCTTGAAGTCGCGGCAGGTGTACTTATCGCTGGTGCTGGTGCAGGTGCTCTTCTCCACGCTCCCCATCGCGGTGAAGGTGGCGCTCCGCGAGCTTTCGAGCCCCGCGCTGGCGATGCTGCGCGTGACCTTTGCGGCGATGCTTTTCCTGGTGCTCCACCGCGTGCTGGTGGGGGAGCGCGTCCGCTCCCTTCGCGACTACCTGGAGCTGGCGCTGTACTCCGTCTTCGGGGTCATCGCCAACCAGCTCCTCTACATCACCGCGCTCACCCTGACCACGGCCACGGCCGCGCAGACCTTCACCGCCGCGGGCCCCGCGATGACGCTGCTCATCGCCATCCTGCTTAGGAAGGAGAGCGCGACGCCCGCCAAGTGGCTGGGGATCGGGCTGGCGGCATCGGGGGCGCTCTACCTGGTGGGGATGGGCGGGAACACCGGCGCCGCGCTCGGCAACCTGCTGGCGCTGCTCAACGTCGCCTGCTTCTCCGTGTACCTGGTGATCTCGCGCGGGCTGGTGCAGCGCTATCACCCGCTGACGGTCATCACCTGGGTCTTCGTCTTCGGCGTTCCGGGAATGATGCCGTGGGGCGCCGCCCCCCTGCTGGCCGAAGCGGGGCGCGCCACAGCGGTCACCTGGACGGCGCTGGCCTGGATCGTGGTCGGACCCACGGTGGGCGCCTACTACCTGAACGTCTACGCGCTCACCCGGGTGGAGAGCAGCGTGGTGAGCGTCTTCGTCTACATCCAGCCGATCCTCACCGCCGTGCTGGCGACCTGGCTCCTCCACGAGCGCCCCTCCGCCCGCCTTCTTCCCGCCGCGCTCCTGATCTTCGCGGGCGTCTCGGTCACCGTCTGGGCCGGCCGCCTCGCCCGCGCCCGCGGCGCGGTTCAGGATTCGGCGGAGCTGGTGGAGGAATGAGCGGAAGTGCGTGAGTGCGCGTGGACCGCGAGTATACTCCCAATTCGTCATCCTGAGCGACGCGCTTCTCCGTGCTCTCCCGCGCGCCGTCCTGTGGCGCGGAGCGAAGGATCTACTATGCCTGGCGAGGGACCGGCGGATCACGCGGGCCTCTTGCCTCGCCGGCTAGATACTTCGTTCGCCGCAAGGAGCCAGGCGCGCACCGCAGATGTCGAGGACGCGGCTCTCTCAGGATGACACAAGGGGGGGGAAGGGACCTTTGGGACCCTCTCCGCGCACTAACGCACTAACGCACTCCCCTCCATCAGCCGGTCCAGGATCGCCGCCGTCACCGTGCCGCCGCCGGCGCGGTCGAAGCCGGCGAACATGGGGGACGAGTTGATCTCCAGGAAGACGAGACCGCCGGTCGCGGGGGAGCTCTTGAAGTCCGCGGCGGCGAAGTCCATCTCCAGGGCGTCCATGAGGCGGCGGAGCGCGGTGAGGAGGGCCGGGTCGATGCCCTCCACGGGGAGCGGCTCGACGCGGGTGTCCGTAGAGGTGCGGTAGTCGAGCGCCTCCGAGCGGACGTGGAAGGGGATGAAGCGATCGCCGATCCCGAAGATGCGCACCTCAGGCGCCACCAGCCGCTCCTGCACGATGGCGGGAGCCGCGGCCAGTCCGTCCCGCCGCTCCGTGGTGGAGAGGACCTCGGCGAGCGGGTTGCAGTAGCCGCCGCCGGGAACCGGCTTGGCGATGCGGTCCGCGGCGCCGCCCTCCCGCTCCAGCGCATCCAGGTCGTTGGTGATGCGTGTAGCGGGGATGGGGAGCCCGCAGCGCGCCGCCACGTTCAGCATGTACGGCTTGTTGGTCTGCCCTCGGTAGCGGCGGTTGAGGAGGCGGACGTCGTTGTGCGCCAGCGCCCAGCCGTGCAGCGCCGCGTGCCACGCATGCGCGCGGAACGAGGTCTCCGGGCGCGGGTCGGCCATGTGCTGGAAGACGTCGTTGCGGATGAAGACCGCCCGCGGCGCCACCGCCCGCCCGCCGATCGTCAGCAAGTCGGCCTGCACGTCCCAGTCGAGGCGCGGGTTGGATGCGGCGCCGGTGAGCGCCACGCACACTTCCACGCCCCGCGCCTCCGCGGCGCGGACGAGGGTCTCCACGTTGGGGTCGGCGTCGCCCCCCGCGATCAGGATCAAGGCAGAGTCCAGTCGGTTGTGGGCCGCCGTACGGGCGGCGCAAAGAGAGAGGGCGCGGGATCGCTCCCACGCCCTCGTCACGCTCGCGGAGCGCCAGCGGTCAGAAGCTGCCGAACGCGGACGAAGAGCTGTCCGGGTAGGGCCAATCGTCTTCCTCGCCGAGCGCGTGGGTCGTGTCGGGGTCTTCCTCGCCTATCGCATGCGTGGTCGTCGGATCTTCTTCCCCCCACGGTTTCGTGGTGTACATGGCCTCTCCTGGTGCGGGTTTGCGAGATTGCCGGGCGGATGGAAACCGTGCGCCGCCTGGAAGTGGTGTGGACACCTCCGGGGAGAACACCGTAATCCGCCAGTAACTGCAAGGTAGCCGCCGGGGCGAACCCGGTCAACCCTGCTGAAGAACCGGCGCGGGCTGCACTCTACCCGCGCGCGGGAAAAACGTTAGCTTACCTCCTTCCACGGAGACCACTCCGCGCGGCATCCCTCATTCGAGCTCCCATGTACCCGGTTCTGATCCAGATCGGCGGATTCACGGTCACCTCTTTCGGGGTGATGATGGCGCTGGCCTTTCTCGTCGCCGGGTGGGTGGCGTCGCGCGAGCTGGCCCGCGTGGGGCTGGACCCGGAGCAGGCGTGGGACATGGTGGGATACGCCGCCGTTTTCGGGATCCTGGGGTCCAAGATCTACTACATGATCCTGAACTGGCAGGACACGATGGCCGATCCCATGCGCGCCCTCCTGTCTCGTTCGGGGCTCGTGTGGTACGGCGGCTTGATCCTGGCGGCGGCGGTGATCGCGTGGCGCGTGAAGAAGACGGGGATGCCGCTGGGCCGCATGGCGGACGCCTCCGCGCTCGCGCTGGCGGTGGGGTACGCCATCGGGCGCATGGGGTGCTTCCTGGTGGGCGACGATTACGGGCGCCCCTCCGACCTGCCGTGGGCCGTGGCTTTCCCCAACGGCGCGCCTCCCTCGACGGCCGCCAACCTGCGCGAGTTCGGCGTGGACATCCCGGCGAGCGTGCCAGCCGACACCGTCTACGCGGTGCACCCCACGCAGCTCTACGAAGTGGGGATGTCGCTCATCATCTTCTTCATCCTGAAGCGCGTGCAGCCGCGCCTGGCCACGCCGGGGATGCTCTTCATGGTGTGGGTGTCGCTGGCCGGTGTGGAGCGCTTCATCGTGGAGATCTTCCGCGCCAAGGACGACCGCTTCCTGGGGGTGCTCACGGTCGCGCAGCTCATCAGTGTCCTGCTGATGGCGGCGGGTGTCGCGGGGGTGGCGTACCTGGCGCGGCGCGCCGACAAGGGTCCCACGGCCACGCGCCGCACGGCCGCCGCGTGAACGGCTCCGCACCCCGGTGAACCGCCGCCGCTTCCTTGGAGCGGCGGCGGCGCTGGGTGCCGCGGCGCTCGGCGCCGACGCGGCGTGGTGGGAGCCGCGCTCGCTCGATGTTACGCGCCACCGTCTCTCCCTCCCGCGGGGGCACGCGTCCCTCCGCTTCGTCCAGATCACCGATCTGCACCTGCGCGGGATCGGCTCGATCCACCGCCGCATCGCCGCCGAGACCGCGCGCGCCCGCCCCGACTTCGCCCTGCTGACGGGCGACTCGGTAGACCAGCCTGACGCCCTCCCCACGCTGGACGCCTTCCTCGCCCTCCTCGACCCGCGCCTCCCCAAGTATGCGATCCTGGGCAACTGGGAGCACTGGAGCGGCGTGGACCTGCGCGCGCTCGCGGCCGTTTACGAGCGCCACAACGCGCGGCTCCTGGTGAACGAGTCCGCCGTGCACCCCCACCCGTCAGGACCCGTCGCGATCACGGGTCTGGACGACCTCGTGGGCGCCCCCGACCTCCGCGCCGCATTGCGTGGCGCCGAGTCGGCACCGGTGCGCCTCCTCCTGGCCCACTCCCCCGCCTACCGCGACACCGTCGCCGCGCACGCGCACCCCGTCGGCGCCATCCCGAGCGAGCCCGTGGACGTCGCCGGCATCACGCTCATGCTGTCAGGGCACACGCACGGCGGGCAGGTCACCGTCGGCGGCTGGGCGCCGCTCGTTCCGCCGGGGAGCGGCCGCTACGTGCGCGGCTGGTTCCGCGGCGACGGCGCGCCGCCACTCTACGTCTCCCGCGGGATCGGCACCTCCGTGCTCCCCATCCGCTTTGGGGCCACACCGGAACTCACTGTGTTCACCGGGTGACGGATGTGTGGCGCAGTATTGGAGCGCTGGCGGTTATCGGGTAGATTGGCCGTGTGAACTCCAGCCGGAGGAGCCAAATGCCGCGAACAGTAGAAGCCGTCATCACTCCCAGCGGACACGTGCGACTGCTTGAGCCGCTGTCACTCTGCGAGAGCCGCCGCGCCCTCGTGACGGTGCTCGACGAGAAGGCGAATGTCGCGGTGCCAGATTCATCGTTGTTGCTCAGCGAGGGTGCACTGTCCGATTGGAACCGCGAGGAGGAGGACGCCGCATGGGCGTATTTGCAGCGGGAGCCGTAGTCTTGATCCCGTTCCCGTACTCTGATTTATCGCGGGCCAAGTTGCGCCCGGCTGTCGTGCTCGCGGACGCCGGGCGGGGTGATGTCGTGCTCTGCCAGCTTACGAGCAACGCATACGCTGATCCGAGTGCTGTCGAACTCACCCGAGTTGACTTCACCGCAGGCGCGTTGCGGCACACCAGCTATGCACGTCCGGCGAAGCTCTTTACTCTTAGCGCATCGCTCGCGGTCCGCCGGGTCGGTGTGCTGGGCACCGCATCCAGGGATCGTATCGTCAATGCTGTAATAGATCTACTGCGGCCCGAGAGCCCGAATTAGGTGTCCGCGCCGAGGGATGTCTCGCGCGCTGCCGCATTGACGTATCAAAACTCCGCCCGGCCGACGCTCCATTCGTTTCCCTTTCCGAGTCCCCCGTGCCCGCTCGTTCGCGAAAACTCATCAAACTCGCCGCCGCCGCGCTCATCACCGTCGCGGCGGCTGCGTGCGCCGACGACGCGCCGGATTCGCTGCTCCCCGAGCTTCCGAGCCCCGGCCGGCCCGATCCGCACCCGGACCAGGCCTTCCTGCTGGAGGCGGCGCGCGGCGCGTGGACGTACGTGGACCGCGAGTACCAGCCGCAGACGGGGCTGGTCAACTCGGTCAGGAGCTACACGTACGCCACCGTCTGGGATATGGCGAGCGGGCTGGCGGCGTTCCACTGCGCACGCGAGCTGGGAATCATCACGCCCCAGGACTTCGACACGCGCATGACGCGGGCACTGCAGACGATCGAGGGTCTGCGCTTCTTCGATGAGGTGGCGCCGAACAAGAACTACTCCACCCTCACCGGTGCAGTGGCCGGGCGCGACGATCGCGACCAGACGGTGGGGGAGCGCGGGTTCGGATGGTCCACGACCGACGTCGGGCGGTTCCTGGTGTGGCTCAAGATCATCGAGACGCGCCATCCGCAGTACGCTCCGGCGGTGCGGCGGATCGTGGCGCGGATGAAGCTCGCGGAGATGGTGCGCGACGGGTATCTCTCCGGCGCGGAGCTCACCCCAGCGGGGCAGCTGATGCGATACCAGGAGGGGCGGCTGGTATACGAGCAGTACGCGGCGTACGGATACGCGCTCTGGGGCCAGCGCGCCGAGCGGGCGCTGAGCCTGCGCGAGAACTCGCTTCCCATTCAGGTCTACGGCGTTCCGCTCCTGGCCGACCGGCGTGGCGACGACTTCCTCACCAGCGAGCCGTTCATCCTGATGGGGATGGAGCTGGGGTGGAACCGCGAGATGAAGCAGCTCGCGACCGGTTCTCTGGAGGCGCAGGAGGAGCGGTACCGGCGCACCGGCGAGGTCACCTTCGTGAGCGAGGACCACGTCCCCATCGCCCCGTACTACTTCTACTACTACGCGATCAGCTACCGCGGAAACCCCTTCTCCGTGGGCGTGCAGGGGAGCGAGACCGTGCTGGACGGGCCGCGCTGGATCAGCGCCAAGGCCGCCTTTGCCTGGCACGCGCTCCTTCCCAGCCCCTACACCCGCCTGGGCGCCGAGGCCGTCGCGCCCGCCCTCAGCCCGGTCCGCGGGTGGAGCTCGGGCGTCTTTGAACGGAGCCGCGCCCCCACGGAAAGCGAGAACGTCAACACCGCCGCCGCCATTCTAGAGGCCGCCCTGTACAGCGTGGAGCGGCTTCCGCTGGTGCACTGACGAAGCCGAGGTTGGTGGTCGATACCGCTGGCCGGCGGCCTGGTTCGCGTGATCAGCGCCCGGTTGGCATCCCGCCGCGAACGGAGGAAGTATGAAGAAGGACCCAACTAGCACCGTCACGCAGCCCGATGACGAGATGCTTCCGGATTATGATTTCCGCGGTGGAGTGCGGGGAAAGTACGCGGAACGGTACGCGCGCTCCGTCAACATCGTGCTACTCGATCCTGACGTAGCCGAAGTCTTTCCAGATTCGGATGCAGTGAACCGGGCATTGCGCGCGCTCGCTGGAACCATGCGCGAGCAGAAGCCGGGGACACCCGCCTCTTGAACTGAACGAGAAACGCCGCCGGACACCGGTCCGGCGGCGTTTCTCCTCTGGAACTACCGGGGCCGCAGCGTGAGCCGCGCCACCGTCCGCGCCTCGGCCTTGCGGCGGTCGAGGGGGATGCGCCAGAGGCGGCCTTCGCGCCAGAGCGGGGTCTGGTCGCGGTAGTGGCGGGAGGTGGGGATGCCGGACTGACCCGTTGGGATGATGAAGCCTCCCTCGTCGTCCACGCGCGCCATGTCGACTACGTGGCGCTGGCTGGGGCCGTAGCTGTTGACGTACGGCGCCTGCCGCCGGCCCAGACCGAGCGCGTTCACCGTGTTCGAGGAGCCGGGGGAGGGAAAGGGGCCGATGTTGAGGCCGAAGGCGCGGTCGAGCGCGCTGACGACGCCCATCGGGTGATCCATGCGCGTGCTGTGCATCTCGCCCCAACTACGCCCTGCCACCGTGCGCACCGCCTGGCGCATGGCCTCGGCGGAGAGCTCGTCCAGCGTCTCGCGCTTCGGAGTACGGATGTCGTCCACCCATGCGCCGCCGCCGTGAGCCAGGAGGCGGTCCAGGGTGCCGCGGCCGAAGTACGGTGGCTTGCCGCGGAACTCGTCGTCCCCGACGAGCTTGCGGAGGGCGTCGAACCAGGTGTAGAAGAGCGGCGCCGCGCGCGAGTCCAGCGTGGCGCTTCCGTCCCACGTGCGCAGCGTGCGCGCCGCGGCGGTGTCGCGCGCGAGGCCGGCGGCGCGGATGGCGAGCGGAAGGTGGCGCAGGGCGAAGAGGTCGCGCACGTCCATCTGCTGGCGCGCGACGTCGGCGGCGGTCATGCGGCCTCCCTCGCGCACCATCTGCGTGATCCGCTCCGCGCGCGCGGGGCCCACGTACTCGGTTCCAATGCGGGCGTGCAGCACGCGCGACTGCAGGTTGTTGGCGGTGACGATGTAGCCCCGCGATGGGTTGAACTGGCGCGGGTGCTCGGAGATCTCCAGGTAGCGCGTCCACTCCCCCTCGCCCGTCCAGCCGCGGGCGGGGAGGACGCCGCCGCCGTTGCGGCGCACGGGGACGCGCCCGCCCATCTGGTAGCCGAATGCGCCCTCCACGTCCGCGAAGACGACGTTCTGGTGCGGCGTGCGGAAGTCGTGCATGGCGGCCACGAACTCAGCGGCGTTGCGCGCGCGGTTCATCCCGAAGAAGGCCGACACTTCGCGCGACGGATCAAGCGCCGTCCACTTCATCGCCAGCACGCGGCCGCCGGAGCGCTTCTCCACGTCGGAGAGCACGGGGCCGTGGCGCGTGGCGCGGACGCGGTGCACCACGGGCGCCTCGCCTTTGACGCGGATGGTGTCGTGGCGGACGATGAACGGTTCCGATCCCCGCTCCGTGCGGTAGCGCGTGCTGTCGGCGGGATCGGTCTCCTCGATGAAGAAGTCCACGTCGTCCACCATGGCGTTGGTGAAGCCCCAGGCCACGCGGTCGTTGTGCCCGGCGATCACCACCGGGACGCCGGGAAGGGTCATCCCCGCCACGTTCAATCCGCCGCCGTGCAGCGCGGCCAGGTACCAGAGCGCCGGCGCCCGCAGCGCCAGGTGCATGTCGTTGGCGAGGATGGGCTTACCAGACCTCGTCCGCGACCCGCCGATCACCCACGCGTTCGACGCCCTCGCCGCGGACGCGCCGTCCAGCAGCGCCGCGGCGAGCGGCGGGATCGACGGGATCGGCATCCCCGAGACGCGGGGGGCGGCGGGCGCGGCGGCGGGCGCCACCGCCACGTCTTCCATGATGGTGATGCCGGAGTCGGGATAGGCGGGGAGGAGGTCGCGGCCGAGTTCCGGGCCCACGGCGTCGACGGCGCGCTGGAGCTCGAGGTCGAGCTCCCACCCGGCCAGGTCCCACGCCATGATCTTGGCGATGGAGAGCGTGTTGCGGACCTTCCACGGCTCCGGCCGGAAGCGGAGGACCATGAACTCGGGGGGGAGCGGCCCGGGGTTTCCGCGCATCCAGGCGTTCACGCCGTCCGCGTACGCTTGGAGGAGCGCGCGGGCGCGGGGATCGAGCATCCGCTCGTCCTCGGCGGCGGCGCGGCCCATCCCGACGGTGCGCAGGAAGCGGTCGGTGTCCACCAGGTCGGGGCCCAGGATCTCGGCCATGCGGCCGTCCGCCACGCGCCGAAAGAGCTCCATCTGCCAGAGCCGGTCCTGCGCGTGGACGTAGCCCATGGCGCGGAAGAGGTCCGCCTCGCTGCGCGCCCACACGTGCGGCACCGCCAGCGAGTCTCGCCACACCTCCACCGGCGCGCCCAGCCCCGCGAGCGCCGCGTCGCGCCCGGGGTCCGGCTCCGCGCGGCCCATGTACCATCTTGTGCCCCCCAATCCCGCAACGACGAGCAGCAGCAGCGCCAGCACGGCGTACCCGAGCTTCTTCATGGATTCCGCGAGAGGAGTGGATCAGCACGTATAGCCCGGCAATCATGGGCGCCGGGCGCCGAAACTGCAATCTCACGCGGAGACGCGGACGCGCGGAGGAACCGCATTGCATCTCACGCGAACAGCTCTACGCAACACAGACGTCCGAGCGCCCGAATACCGAGAATGCGAGGACGAAATGTTGACCCGTTTGCAGGAACCGCCTACGATGGACCGGGGTATCTGCAACCAGGCAGGACACGCCAAACGAGGTACGCACCGTCGTGACGAAACACGTAATCGACACCCCGGCTACCAGGGCGGAAGCACTCGCCTCCGCCGCGAAGCGCGCCGTAAGACACCTGCGCCTCCGGTTTCGTTTCGGCGCGCACGTGCGCACCTCCAGCCGCAACGATACAGAACACTTGCTCGCTTCACCGGCCAATGCGGCGCGGCTGCGCGCTGCATTGCTGAACTCGCGTGCGGGCGAGGGGACGATCATGACGGTGGAGGATCTCCGCAGGCGAGCGGGCCTTGGCTAAACGGAAAAGGCCCAAGACAGAGTTGGATTCAGGTGCCGCTGTGGGACGATCCCAGCGGCACCTGCTCGTTCAGCCCCAGTTCTGGGAGGATCTTCACTACTGGGAGCAGGAGGATTCGAGGGTAGCCGACCGCCTGATGCGGCTCGTCGAGGAGACCCGCCGCGACCCGTTTCAGGGTATCGGGAAACCGGAGCCGCTGAGACGCGAGTTCGCGGGCGTCTGGTCCCGCCGGCTTACCGACGAGCACCGCTTCGTCTACAGGGTTGTTGAAGGCGCGCTCGTTTGCCTCCAGGGACGCTACCATTACAAATGAGGCGACCCGAACGAGTTGGAATAGCCGTATGGCCCTCGTTATTGAAACTCCCCCGCCTCCGGAGCCAGCGCTTCGTCCAGCACGGCCATGATCGCTTCGCTGGCGAAGCCGCGGCGGGCGAGGAAGCCGTAGAGGCGGCGGCGGGAGGCCTGCGGGTCCTCGCCGGGGCGGGGACGCCAGCGGGCGGCGGCCTGGCGCGCGAGGTCGGCGTCGGTGGTGTTCTCGCGCTCCATCACGTCCTCGATGGCGGCCTGCGCCATCTCGCCGTCGACGCCCCTGGCGCGCAGCTCCTGGGCGAGGATGCGCTTCCCCTTGGGGCGCAGGCGGACGCGGTCGCGCACGAACATCTCGGCGAAGGAGGAGTCGTCCACCACTCCGGTCTCGCCCAGCCGTTCGACGACGCCGTCGGTGACCTCGGGGGCGTAGCCTTTTTCGCGCAGACGACGGCGAAGCTCGGCGGCGGTGCGCGGGCGGAAGGCGAGGAGGTGCAGCGCCGCCTCTCGCGCCTTCCACGTCTGGTCGCGCGCCTCCAGCTCCAGGATGCGCGCTTCCGGCATCTCGTCGCCCACGCGCAGCCCCTCGGCCAGCACGATCTCCGCGGCGAGCGCCAGGCGGAAGGCGCCATCCACGTGCACGTTGAGCCGCTCGGCGTGGTTCTTTTGAGGCTGAATCGCGGTGATCTTCACGAGGTCGTGGATGGGTGAGCGTGGCCGGGCGCGCGGCCCGTTTCGGCCGTAGAACCGTGGATTTTCCCTGCATCAGGTACCCCGGCCAGCCGCGTGCGTGCCCAGCGGCAACCTTGTTGCGCACCCAGGGCAGGGTTATCGTTTGGCCTCACCCCCGAGGAGATCGACCCGTTGGCCGCAACCGCGCAGACCGCCGCACCGGCGCTGGACGTACGCGCCCTCCGCGAGCGGGAGTTCCCCACCGCCACGCGCGCGCCGTACCTCAACGCCGCCGCCGTGGCGCCCCTTCCAGAGCGCGCCGTCCGCGCCATCGACGCGTTCAACCGTCGCCGCGCGTCCGCGCACGACCTGACGGGCGACGACTTCGAGCCGACGCTCACCCGCGCGCGCGAGGCCGCCGCGCGCCTCGTCGGCGCCGATGCGGACGAGATCGCCCTCCTCCCCAACACGAGCTACGGGATCAACCTGGCCGCGCACGTGCTGCCGCTGCGGCCGGGGCAGCGCGTGGTGGTGAGCGACCGCGAGTTCCCGGCCAACGTGTACCCGTGGATGCAGCTTGCGCGCAACGCGGGTGTCACGCTCGACCTCGTCCCCGCCGACGAGTTCGGACGGCCGGACGAGGCGCGCATCCTGGCGGAGCTGGAGCGCGGCGGCGTCGGCATCTTTGCGCTCTCTTCCGTGCAGTTTGCGTCCGGGTACAACGCCGTGCTGGAGCGCTTCGGGAGCGTGTGCCGCGAGCAGGGGATCTTCTTCGTGGTGGACGCGATCCAGTCGCTCGGCCAGGTGCCGGTGGACGTGCGCGCCGCCAACGTCGACGTCCTGGCGACCGGCGGGCACAAGTGGCTGTGCAGCCCCTTCGGCACCGGCTTCGCCTACGTGCGTCGCGAGCTGGTCACGCAGCTGGAGCCGCCTGTGGTGGGGTGGACGGCGATCGCGGGGACGCTCGATTACAGCCGCCTCCTCGATTACCGCTACAAGTTCTGGGACACGGCACGCCGCTTCGAGGTGGCGACGCTCCCCTTCCAGGACATCGCGGGGATGACGGAGTCGCTCACGCTTCTCCACGACATCGGTCCCGAGAACATCCGGCGGCACGTGCTGGAGCTGCTCGACCCGCTGGTGGAGTGGCTCCGCTCGACGGGCGCGGCGGAGATCGTCAGCGACCTGCGTCCCGAGCACCGCAGCGGGATCTTCTGCTTCCGTCCCCCGGACGCGGAGCGCGCGTTCCGGGCGCTGGGGCGCGCGGGCGTGAACTGCGTCCTGCGCGAGGGCGCCATCCGGATCTCGCCACACCTCTACAACACTGATGACGACATCGCCGTGGTGATGGACGTCCTTTCCCGTCCGGAGACCTGGTGAGGAGCGCCGTGGACGAGACGACCGCGCTGGTGGAGGCGGTGCGCGAGGAGTTCGCGCCCGACCCCCGTACCGCCGTCTTCGAGGTTTCGGTGGAGGTGGATGGCGACGCCGTCGCGCTGGTGGGCGTCACCTCCGAGGCAAACGCGGCGGACGAGCTGCGGCTGCGCATCGCGGGGCTCACCGGGTGGCGCGAGGTGCGCGACGAGGTGCAGCGCCTTCCGGACACGGGTCCGGAGGAGATGGTGCACGCGCTCGTCACCTCCGCCGTGGCGCCGATGCTCTCCGGCCCCGCCGTTCGCGAGACGCAGATCTCGCAGACGGTGCTGGGGAACCGGCTGGTGGTGCTGCGCAGCGTCGGCCGCTGGCTCCAGTGCCGCGCGTACGACGGCTACATCGGCTGGATCCACGCGGGGTACCTGGCGCTCCAGCACGAGCACGAAGCCCGCTCCTGGGAGGTCGGCGGCGCGGGTGAGCCGTGGATCTCGCTCGGCTCCGAGGTCATCGGGCACGACGGGGAGCGCATCATCTTCCTCCCCTGGGGCGCGCGCGTGATCCGCGAGCCGGATGGCCTGGTGCGCCTCCCCGACGGCCGCATCGGCACGCCCCACGGAGACATCTTCCCCGCGGCGCTGCGTCCCATGTCCTTTCCCGGGGTCGGCGAGGCGATGTGCGAGACGGCGTCGCGCTGGCTCGGCGCGCCGTACCTGTGGGGCGGGGTGACGATGGGTGGCGTGGACTGCTCCGGCTACGTGCAGGCGATCCACCGTCTCCACGGCACCACCATCCCCCGCGACTCGGACCAGCAGTCGCGCAGCGGCGTCGAGATCGATCCCGGCGAGGACTTCTCGCGGCTCAAGGCCGGCGACCTCCTCTTCTTCGCGGAGGACTCTGGCGGCCGCGTGACGCACGTCACCATGTCCACGGGCGGCTCGCGCATCATCCACTCGTCGCTGGGCAACGGCGGCGTCGCGCGCAACGACATGATGGGCCGCCGCAACTACGAGCGCGAGCTGCGCCGCATCTTCGTGTGCGCGCGGCGGATGATCTAACAGCGGCCTCACAAAGAGACACAGAGGGCACGGCGAGAGGAACGGAAAGGGTTTCTCTGCGCCTTGCAGTCAACTCTGTGCCCTCCGTGTGAGACGCAGTTCAGCTGTCAGCGGCGGAACTGCGCGAGGCGAGCGCCGATGCGGTTCTCGGCCTCCTTGGCGAGGGCGGTGCGGGGGACGCCGTTGGTGATGATGCTGAAGGCCAGGCGCTCGCCGTCGGCGGCCGTTACGTAGCCGGAGAGGGCGGAGACGGTGGCGAGGGTGCCCGTTTTCGCGCGGAGATTGCCGGCGGCGGCGGTGCCGTACATCCGGCGCAGCCCCGCCTCGCTCCCCGCGACCGGGAGGGAGGCGCGGAACACGGGGGCCTCAGGGGAGCGCGCCATCGCGGCCAGCAGCGCGACGACCGTGCGGGCGCTCACGCGGTCCAGCCGCGAGAGGCCGGAGCCGTCCAGCATCCGCGGCGGATCGGTGTGGGAAAGCATGCGGGCGACGGCGCGCTCGCCGGCCTCGAAGGAGCCCTCGCCGCCGGCCACGCGGCCGACCGTCCGCAGCGCTTCGTCGGCGAAGAGGTTGTGGCTGACGTGGTTGGTCACGCGCACCACGTCGCGCAGCGCGGGCGAGCAGTAGGTGGCGAGGACGTGCGCGCCCGCCGCGGGCCCCCGAGCGTGGAAGCCTGCACGCGAGAGCGCGGGCTCGCGAACCGTCCTCACGCCGCCGCGCACCCTAATCCCGGCGCGGGCGAGTGCCGTGCGGAATCGCTCGCCGGCCACGCGCACCGGCTCGTCCACCGGGCGGCCGCCGGCGAGGTTCTCGACGGTCACGAGTGCGGAGACCGGCGCACCGAACCAGCTCACGAGGTCCTCGGCGGTCCACCCCTGGCCGCGCAGGCGCGGGTCGAAGAAGGAGCCATCCGCCACCACGCCGCCGGACACCTCGCGCACGCCGCGTGCGCGGAGCGAGTCCGCGAGAGCATCGAGGGCGCGCGAGGTGCCGGGGAAGCGCCTACTCCCCAGCGTGGGATCGCCGGTGCCGAACAGGACGAGGTCGCCCGCCAGAACGCCGCCGCGCACCTCCCCCTCCGCCAGGAGGTAGGTGGTCCAGCGGAACTCCGGCCCCAGGTAGTGGAGCGCCGCCGCGGTGCTGAACAGCTTCAGCGTGGAGGCGGGGGTGAGCCGCGCGTCCGCGTTCCGGGCGAAGAGCGTGTCGCCGCGGTCCAGCGACACCACCAGGACGCCGTGGCTCGCGCCCCCCATGCCGGAACCGCGCAGGATGGCGCGCAGGTCGCGCTCCAGCTCGGCCACTCGGGACGAGGCCGCGCCCGGGGAGCCGGCGGCGGAAAGCTGCGCGTGGACGGGGACGCCGCCGGCGAGTGCCGCGGCGAGGGTGAGTACGGCCAGGATCGACTTCATCGTAAAAACACCAGGACAGCGTTGGCGCGCGCGGGGGCTCAGGTGCTGGTGGACCAGCGCATGATGGTCACCTGCAACAGGAGGTACCCCACGATGATCCCCAGCGCTGCCGCCATCGCAACCGTGCCCAGCAGCCGGGCTCGGGCCTTCCACGGATTTCTCGCCACGCCGCGTCTGCCTCTTCGCTCGGAATGGATGCACGCCGAACCCTCCCCGGCCGCGGCCCCGCTGTGCGAATGGCGTGCCGCGCGGGCGTTGAGCGGTGGGCACCGGGCGCCTATCTTCGGGACGTTGCACCCTTCCTCCCCTCGCGCGCAAGGCTGGCTCGGATGATCGTGGGCCTCGGGATGGACCTGGTGAGCGTGGAGCGCGTGTGGACGATGATCCAGCGGCGCCCCGAGCGCGCCCTGCGCCGCCTCTTCTCCGCCGCGGAGGCGCGCCGCTGCGCCGGGAGCCGCCACCCGGCCGAGTCGTACGCCGCGCGCTTCGCCGCCAAGGAGGCGTTCTTCAAGGCGCTCGGCACCGGCGTGGGCCGCGGCGGCGAGTGGACGGACGTGGAGGTCGTCTCCCTCCCCTCCGGCGCGCCCACCCTGCGCCTCTCCGGCCGTGCCGCCGATGCCGCAACAGCACGTGGCGCCGTCCTCATCCACCTCACCATGACCCACTCCGAAGACACCGCCGGCGCCGTCGTGATCCTCGAAGCGTAGCTGGGAAAAGCCTCACACAGAGGCCACAGAGGGAACTACAAGGCGCAGAGAAAACCTCCTGCTGTTCTTGTGGTGCCCTCTGTGTCTCTGTGTGTGGCCGTTGTTTCTCGTCGTTGACAGCGGGGCCGGTGCGTGGTCAATTCGGGCTGCCGGAACAACCTTTCTTTTTCGACCACGGGCCGTTGAACGCTGCTCTGCTGTACGCCCTCGCCGCGGCGGGGGCGAATCTCGCCGGGGGGCTCCTGATCACCGCGGCGCGCCCGCGCAGCGCGGAGGCGCAGCGGATGCTGATCGCCTTCGGGGGCGGCTTCATGCTGGCCACCGTCTGCGTGGGGATGCTCCCCGAGGCGCTGGAGGCGCGCGGCGCCCCCCTCGCGGTGCTCGTCGGCTACCTGCTGGTGCACCTCACGCAGCACGTCGTCACGCCGCACTTCCACTTCGGCGAGGAAACGCACCACCACGAGATGGTGGGGCGCTGGGTGGGGATCACGGCGCTGGTGGGACTCCTCCTGCACACCTTTTTCGACGGCGTCGCCATCGCCAGCGCATTCGGCGTGGGCGCGTGGCTGGGGCTGCTCGTCTTCGTCGCCATCCTCCTGCACAAGATTCCGGAGGGGATCACCGTCGCCTCCATCATGCTCGCCAGCGGCAACTCGCGGCGGCGCGCGATCGGCGCGGTGGCGCTCCTGGGGGTGTCGACGGTGCTGGGCGTGTTGCTGACGCGCTACATCGCCGTGCTTGCCGAGCACGGGCTGGCGCTGAGCGCGGGCGTGACGCTGTACGTGGCCGCCTCCAACCTGATCCCCGAGGTCCAAAAGGGGCGGAGCTGGCCGCTGGCGCTGGCGGTGTTCGGCGGGGCGGGGCTCTACCTGCTGGCCTCTCACCTCGTGCACGGGATCGTCCATTGAGCGACTCACTGGACATGTTCGGTGCGCCCGAGGCGCCGAAGGAGCGCCCCCGTCCCGCCACGCCCGCCGCCGACGCGCCGCTCGCGGAGCGCATGAGGCCGCGCACATTGGACGAGATCGTGGGCCAGCCGCACCTCGCCGGGCCCGACGGCACCCTGCGCAAGCTGCTGGAGACCGGCTACCTCCCCAACCTCATCCTCCACGGCCCCCCCGGGAGCGGCAAGACGACGCTGGCGCGCGTGATCGCGGGTGACGCGGACTCCACCTTCGTCCCCTTCAACGCCGTCAGCGAGGGCGTGCCGCGGCTGCGCGACGTGGTGAAGGAAGCCACGGCGCGGAAGAAGGCAGGGGACGGCACGCTCCTCTTCGTCGACGAAATCCATCGCCTCAACAAGGGGCAGCAGGACTTTCTTCTCCCCTCGCTGGAGAGCGGACTGGTGACGCTGGTGGGCGCCACCACCGAGCACCCCGCGTTCGAGATCAACCCCGCGCTCCTTTCGCGCTCGCAGGTCCTCGTCCTCCGCTCGCTGAGCGACGACGACGTCCGCGACGTCCTGCGCCGCGCGCTGGCCGATGCGGAGCGCGGACTTGGCGGCAGCGTGGCGCTCGACACGGACGCCGAGGACCTCATCATCCACACCTCCGGCGGCGATGCGCGGCAGGCGCTGAACGGGCTGGAAACGGCCGCGCGTCTGGTGCGCGGCACGGGCACGGTGACGGCCGAGGTGGCGCGAGAGGCGCTCCAGCAGCGCACGGCGCGCTACGACGCCACCCTCGCTTACGAGATGCTCAGCGCCTTCCACAAGTCGCTGCGCTCGTCCTCGGGCTCGGGGGCGCTGTACTGGGCGATGCGGATGCTCAACGGCGGCGAGGATCCGCGCACCCTCTTCCGCCGCCTGGTGGCCGCGGCGTACGAGGACGTCGGCCTGGCCGATCCGCAGGCCGGGATCGTCGCGACGCAGGCGCTGATGGCGTTCGAGCGGATGGGGCTCCCGGAGGGTCTCCTCCCGCTCTCGAACGCGATCCTGTACGTCGCCAACGCGCCGAAGTCGAACCGCGCCTACGTCGCGCTCCACGCCGCTACGGACGCTGCCAGGGAGCACCCGGACGCCCCCGTCCCGCTCCACCTGCGCAACGCGACCACGAAGCTGATGCGCGACTGGGGCTACGCCGAGGGCTACAAGTACGCCCACGACTTCGAGGGCGGCTACACCCCGCAGCAGTGCCTGCCGGACGAGATCGCGGGGGTGCGCTTCTACGAGCCCTCGGATCGCGGCTACGAGGCCAAGATCGCCGCGCGCATGCGGGAGCGCGGCGGCATCGAGTGAGCGCTGGGCAAATGTGCGCGCTGCGTTTCCGCCTCGGCTCGCATGTCTCGCGGCGCCCGGCTTCGGCGTGACGGCGCCTCTCGCCCTCCTGCTGCGCCTCGACGCGCGCCGCCTGGCGGACGCCATCCGCAGGCCGCGCATGGGCGTGTGGGCCGGGTTCGCGCTCCCGGCGGCGCTGGTGGTCGGCGGCGTCTGGCTCGCGGGCGACGCGCTCCGCCCGACCGTATCGACCGGCGATGGGCAGATCCTTTTGGGGCTCCTCGTCTCGGCTCCCATCGCCTTCCAGGCATACCCGATCCTCTTCCGCCCGGAAGACGACTCGCTCCTGCGCCGCCTGGGCATCCCGCCCGCGGCGCTCTTTGCGCACCGTGCGCTCCGGCTGCTGCTGGCCGCACTTGCGGTGATGGGTCTCTTCCTCCTCCCGTTCATCCGCACCGTGCAGCCAATCGGCGCGCCGCTCGCGATGCTGGCGGCAGGCGCGCTGGTGGCGTGGGCGTCGTCGCTCGCCACCACCTCCGGCGCCGCCGTGCGGATGGCGGAAGGGAAGCGGAGTGCGATCCGCGGGCTGCTGGGGCCGGATGCGGGGCTGAGCGCCGCCGCGTCGCTGGTGTGGGCGCCGCTCCCGCCGCTGGTTGCGGGCGCGCTGGCGGCCCGCGTGGCGCTCGGCCCGAACGTACCGGTCCGAATGGGCGTGATCGCGCTCCTCGTGGTGCTCTGGGTGGCGCTCGGAGCCCGCCGCTTCGCACGTGCCCTGCCGCGCTTCGCCCCGCTCTCGGGCGAGCTCGCCTACGCGCCGCCGCCGACGAACGATGCATCGGAGCTGGTGATCGGGCGCGGGCTCCCGGCGCTCCTGCCGCGAGGGGCGGGCGCCGTGCGGGCGCGCGACGCCGTGGTGGTGAGCCTCCGATTTCGGTGGGCGGGGCGCCTGGCCGCGCCGGTGGGGATCATCGCCGCCCTCGCCCTCCTCCGCGCCGGTGGGGACCCGGAGGTGAGGCGCTGGGTGGCCGCAGCGTGCAGCGGCGTGCTGGTGATGCAGTCCGTCGCCCTCATCGCGCTGGGCCGCGCCGAGCGCACCCGCCTCCGCTGGATCGACCGCGCCCTTGGCCTGCGCACCGCGGACCGGCTGCTGGGGCGCTGGGCGGTGGGGTTCGGCCTGTCGATGGGCGTGGTGATCCCCGTCGCCTTCGTCTGGAGCTTCGCCGTGGACACCTCGCCCGCGTGGCCGTGGGTCGCGGGCGCGGCGGTCGGTGCGCTGGCGGCGGCGGGTGCGTCGTTGGCGGCGGCGGGCAGGTGATGCGCCCGGTGTGCGGGGCGGGCGGCGAGCGGGGGAGGGCACGGGCAGACACGCAGGTCTGCCCCTACCGGTGACGGTGCGGTGGGCAGCGGTCGGGGAAGGCGAGGGGTGGGCGCGATGAATCGCGCCCCTACAGATCCGTGCAGCGCGGGCAGATGCGTGCGTACCCTCCCCCAGGTTGTTTTGGGGGAGGGGCACCGAGGAACGAGCGGGGAGGGGGCCTCCAATGCCGCCCCCCGCGCCACCCATACATCCGTGACCACCACTCCGCTCCCGCTCGTCGTCGAGTCCCTGCGCAAGGCCTACCGCAGGCGCCCTATCTTGGACGGCGTCTCTTTCGTGCTGCGGCCGGGCGAGGCCGTGGCGCTGCTGGGCGCGAACGGGGCGGGGAAGAGCACCCTCCTCGGCTGCATCACCGGGGACCGGCTGCCGGACGGCGGAACGGTGCGCATCTGCGGCGCGGACCCGTTTTCGGACCCCGTGCGCGCGGCGCGGTGTATGGGCGTGGTCCCCGAGCACCCGTTCCTGTACGGCGAGCTCACGGTGGCGGAGATGCTCCGCTTCGTGGCCGCCGCCCGCGGGATGGACGATGCGGAGGCGGAAACGGCGCGGCTCGTGGAGCTGCTCGGCCTCACGGGTGCCGAAGGGACGCTGTGCCGCGAGCTGTCGCAGGGGATGGGGCGCAAGACGGCGATCATCGCCGCGCTCCTCCACGGGCCTCGGGTTCTACTGCTCGACGAGGCGCTCAACGGCCTCGACCGCACCTCGGCGGAGCGGCTGGTGGGGGAGCTGGATGCGCGCCGCCGCGCCGGAGCGGCCGTCCTCGTCTCCAGCCACGACCTTGAGTTTGTGGCGGAGTGGTGCGGGCGCGGGCTTCTGCTCCAGGGAGGGAAGCCGGTGAAGGCGCTCGACGGTGACGAATGGGCTGCGTGGCGGCGGGCACCTTCGCTGCATGGAACATCCCGATAAACAGGAGAGGATATGAAGATTCGTACTGTGTGGACATCGCTCGCGCTCGTGCTGCTGGTGGCGCTTTCGGCTTGCACGGCGGGCTTCCGCCAGCCACGCGTGGAGCTGGAGGGGATTCAGCTCGGCAGCCTGGGGCTGGGAGGCGGAACGGTGCTGGTGAACGTTCGCATCGAGAACCCCAACCCGGTCGGCTTCCGCGCGGACAGCCTCGAGTACGAGCTGTTCCTGCGCAACCCGGACGCGCAGGGCGACAGCGCGTGGACGCGCTTCGCGCAGGGCGTTCACACGGAGCGGTTCACCATCGGCGCCAACGACACGGAGACGGTGCAGATCCCGGTGGAGTTCTCCTTCAGCCAGCTCGGAAGCGCCGGGCAGCAGCTCCTCCGCCGCGGCAGCTTCCAGTACCGCGCGGTGGGCAACGTGAACGTGCGCACTTCCTTCGGCGGGCGGCAGGTGCCGTTCCGTAAGACGGGAACCTTTACGCTCTCCGGCGGCGTGCGATGACGCTGGTGCGGCTGCAGGACGCGGGGAAGCAGTTCGGCGACCGATGGGTCCTGCGCAACGTGTCGTTCACCGTCGCGCAGGGTGAGCGCTGGGGGATCGTGGGGCGGAACGGGGTGGGGAAGACCACCCTGTTCCGCATGATGACGGGCGACCACGACGCCACCGAGGGTGAGATCTGGCGCCACCCGGGGCTGCGCTTCACCCTGATGCGCCAGAACCGAGGCGAGCAGAGCGACGCCAACATCCACGAAGCGGCGATGGCCCCCTTCGCTGAGCTGGTGGCGATGGAGCGCCGCCTCCACGACGACATGGAGCGCCTCGCCGGGCTCCCGTCAGGGTCCGCCGAGGCCGACCGGCTCCTGCAGTCGTACGACCGCCACATGGACGAGTTCAGGCGCCGCGGCGGCTACGAGATGCGCGCCCGCGCCGACGCCACGCTCGAGGGTCTCGGCTTTCCGCAGGACACGTGGCCCAAGCCCGTCCGCGCCCTGAGCGGCGGCGAGCTGGGGCGGCTGCGCCTGGTGCAGACCCTCCTGGCCGAGCCCGACGTCCTGCTCCTGGACGAGCCCACCAACCACCTGGACCTGCGCTCCACCGAGTGGCTGGAGGAGTACCTGCGCGCCTACCCGGGCACGGTGCTCGTCGTCTCGCACGACCGCGTCTTCCTGGAGCGGCTCGCGGATCACATCCTCCACCTGGAAGAGGGAACGGCGTACGCCTACACGGGCAACTTCGACGCCTTCCTCACCCAGCGCGAGGAGCGGCGGATGGTGCAGCAGAAGCAGTTCGAGCGGCAGCAGGCGCAGATCGCCCGCACCGAAGACTTCATCCGCCGCAACCTGGCGGGGCAGAAGACGAAGCAGGCCAAGAGCCGCCGCACCCTCCTCTCCCGCATGGACCGCGTATCCGCGGTTTCGGGCGACGAGCGCGCGATGGCCCTCAGCTTCGGCGAGACCTCGCGCAGTGGCGGCACGGTGATGCGGATGGACGGCGTGCAGTGCGCGTACGGGGACCGCGTCCTCTTCGCCCCCTTCTCGGGCGAGGTGTCGCGGACGGAGCGCATCGCCGTCATCGGCCCCAACGGGTGCGGCAAGTCGACGCTGATGAGGGTGCTGGCGGGCGTCGCGCAACCCGCGCGGGGCTCGGTGGTGCTGGGCGCGGGGGTGCGCACCGGCTACTACCGCCAGGACTTCACCCACCTGAACCCCGACCACAAGATTCGCGAGGAGGTGGCCCTCGTCGCGCCGCGCATCACCACGCAGGAGCTGCGCAGCCACCTGGGCCGCTTCCTCTTCAGCGGTGACGACGCCGAGTCGCGCGTGGGCGACCTTTCCGGCGGTGAGCAGGCGCGCGTCGCGCTCGCCAAGATCACGCTGGAGCGCGCCAACCTCCTCCTGCTGGACGAGCCCACGAACCACCTGGACCTGGAAAGCCGCGAAGCGCTGGAGGAGTCGCTGGAGGACTTCGACGGCACCGTCATCCTGATCTCCCACGACCGCGCCTTCCTCTCCGCCACGGCGACGCGCGTCTGGGGCTTCCACGACGGCCGTATCGAGGACTTCGCCGGCGGCTACGACGAATGGACGGAGCACGTGAAGCGCCGCGCCGATGCCGCGCCCGCCACCCGCGCCGCCGCGTCGTCCGCCGCCGCCTCCGCGCCCGCACGAGTCGCAACCGGCCTCTCCAAGAACGAGCAGCGCCGCCGAGAGCGCGAAATGGAGCGCCTCGAAGCCGACATCGCCAAGCTGGAGACGCGCATCGCCGAGATCGAAGCCGCCCTCGGCGACTCCGCGCTCTACGCCCCCGGCAGCGACCCCGAGCGCGCCCGCAAGCTCACCGCCGAGCTCGGCACCGCCCAATCCAGCCTCGCCGCCGCCTACGAATCGTGGGAGCGGATGGGGGAGGAGCTGGCGGGGGTGTAGCCGTCGTGGGCGGGCTGGCCCCGCTCTTGAAGCATGTCTCCATGCGTCCAGCACCATCCGCCGAGGCAACAATGGAACTCAACATCGAGATCGAACGGGAGACGGACGGGCGCTGGCTCGCGTCTATCCCGGCGCTTCGCGGCGTCATGGTGTACGGCGCGACGCGTGCTGAAGCGGTTTTGAACGTGCAGGCGCTGGCTCTGCACGTGATCGCTGACCGAATGGAACATGGAGAACCTGTGCCTGACCCGCTTCGAATCGAGTTCCTGGCCGCATGAGCGCCTGGCCTTCCTCGAAGGCCAAACGCGTACTTGCGGCACTCTTCCGGATCGGTTGGAGGATAAAGCGGCAACGAGGTTCGCACCGGACACTGGAGCGTGAGGGATGGGACAACATCGTGTTCGCGTGGCACGACGATGTCGAAATAGGACCGCGAGCGCTCGCACAACTTGCGCGTGAGACGGGCCTGAGACGGGATGATCTCTGACGCGCGGCGATTCGAGGCACTTCGGCCTGCGCCGCTACAGACACACACGGAGACGCAACCATCTCTAACAAGCTGATCGAGCTCGCAGTCCCGCGGGAGCGGGCGATCCTCGTGGGGGCGCCGTCGAAGTCGGAGACGGCGCAGGTTACCGAGGAGCACCTGGAGGAGCTGGAGCGCCTGTCGGACACGGCCGGGGTGGAGGTGGTCGGGTCGATGATCCAGCGGCTGGACTCGCCGCACCCCAAGTTCTACATCGGCGAGGGGAAGGCGGAGGAGCTCAAGCTGCAGGTGGAGGCGGAGGGCGCCACCCTGATCATCTTCGACGACGAGCTCTCGCCGGCGCAGGGGCGCAACCTGGAGAAGCTGGTGGGGACGCGCCTGATGGACCGCGCGGAGCTGATCCTGGACATCTTCGCCACGCGCGCCCGCAGCGCCGAAGCGCGCGCCCAGGTGGAGCTGGCGCAGCTCCAGTACCTGCGCCCGCGCCTCACGCGGATGTGGAGCCACCTTTCGCGCGTGCGCGGCGGCGTCGGCATGCGCGGCCCCGGCGAAACACAGCTCGAGACGGACCGCCGGATGATCGACCACCGCATCGTCCGCCTCAAGGACGAGCTGGAGCGCGTCGCCCGCACCCGTGCCACGCAGCGCAAGGGACGCACGGGGCAGCTCCGCGCCGCGCTGGTGGGCTACACCAACGCCGGCAAGTCGTCGATCCTGCGCAAGCTGTCAGGGACGGACGTGTTCGTGGAGGACCGCCTCTTCGCCACGCTCGACCCCACCACGCGCACCGTGGACGCCGGCGAGGGGGCGGTGGCGCTGGTGACGGACACGGTCGGCTTCATCCGCAAGCTCCCGCACCACCTGGTCGCGTCGTTCCGCGCCACACTGGAGGAGGCGCGCGAGTCGGACGTGCTGCTGCACGTCATCGATTCGTCGCACCACGCGTGGGAGGAGCAGCGCGTGGTGGTGGAAGAGGTGCTCGCCAGCCTCGGCCTGGCCGACCACCCGACGGTGCTCGTCTTCAACAAGGTGGACCGGCTGACGCACGACGAGGAAGAAGGGCTGCGGGCGCGGGTGCAGGGCCCCGACGCGCCGCCGGCGATCTTCGTCTCCACTGTGGAAGAAGGGAAGCTGGAGCCCCTTTCGAAGCTCCTCAACGACGAGGTGAAGAGGCTGCGCCCGGACGTATGGCTCACCCTCCCCTCGTCGCAGGGCGGGCTGCTGGCGGAGGTGTACCGCGAAGGCGAGGTGCTGGAGCGCGAGGACAAGGGCACCGAGGTCCGCCTCCGCGCCCGCGTGCCGGTGGCCACGCTGGGGCGGCTGCGCAGCCGCGGCGTGCGCGTGTACGGCGACGGTTGAGCGCAGAACGGCTCTGGATCGTGGGCGCCGGACGGTTGGGGCTGGCCCTCGGGCTCGCCCTGCACCGCTCCGGCGCCTTTGCGTCGCTGGCCTACTCGGGACGCCGCGCCGATCCACCGCCGCACCCGTTGTTCGAAGACGATCCTCCCCCCGCGTCGTACCGCGCGGGGCTGGATGTGCCGTCAGACGACCTCACCGGGATCGTGCTGGCCGTTCCCGATGCGGCGATTCCCGGTGTGGCGGCGGCGCTGGCGGAGCTTCCCTTGCCGCGAACCGTCCCCGTGCTGCACTCGAGCGGCGCGCTGTCGGTGGATGCGCTAGCGCCGCTCGCCGAGCACGGGCACCCTGTAGGCGGGATGCACGCGCTCGCGGCGATTGCCGATCCGGTGGCGGGAGCGGACCGCCTGCTCGGCGCCACCTTTGGCGTGGAGGGGGAGGGCGACGCGCGTGCGCTGGCCGAGCGTATCGTGCGTGGATGCGGCGGGCGCGTGCTGATCGTGCCCTCCGAAGGGAAGCCGCTGTACCACGCGGCGGCGGTCTTCGCGGCCAACTACGCCGTGGTGCTGCTGGGCGTGGCGGAGCGGCTGATGGCGGAGGCGGGAGTGCCGCCGGAGGAGGCGCGGACCGCGCTTGCGTCGCTCGCCGCCGGCGCGATCGAGAACGTGGCGGCACGCGACCCATCCGCCGCGCTCACCGGCCCCGTCGCGCGCGGCGACGAGGAGACGGTGCGGCTGCACCTGGCGCGGTTGTCCGGCGCGGACCGGCCGCTATATTCCCTCCTCGCCCGCGAGGCCCTGCAACTGGCGCGGGACGCCGGCCTGCCGCGCGAGTCCGCCGCCCGTGTCGCGACGCTCCTGAATGACGCCGAGTGACCCAAGTGCGCTTTTCAGGACCCAGCACTTAGCACTTAGCACCTTGCACTCAGTCCCAACGCACTCACGCACCCTCCCGGCATGAGGCTGTACGTAAACGTCGACCACATCGCCACCGTCCGCCAGGCGCGCGGCACCGACGAGCCGGACCCGGTGCGCGCCGCTGTCCTGTGCGAGCTGGGCGGCGCGGACGGCATCACCGTGCACCTGCGCGAGGACCGGCGCCACATCCAGGACCGTGACGTCCGCCTGCTGCTGGAGACCGCGCGCACCGGCGTGAACCTGGAGCTCGCGGCGGCGTCGGACGTGCTCGCGCTGGCGGAAGAGTGGCGGCCGATGCAGATCACCCTGGTGCCCGAGCGGCGCCAGGAGGTGACCACCGAGGGCGGGCTCGCGCTGGGGACGGAGGAGGCGCGTCGGGAGATCGGCGCCGCGCTCCAGCGTTTGAAAATCGCGGGCTCCCGCACCTCGCTCTTCATCGATCCGGACGACGACGCCGTGCGCGCCAGCGCGGAGCTGGGCGCGGAGGCGGTGGAGCTGCACACGGGCGAGTACGCCAACGCCCGCGGCGCCGAGCGCGCGCAACAGCTCGCGCGGCTGGCGAATGCGGCGGCGCTGGCCCGCGCGGCCGGGCTGGCGGTGCATGCGGGGCACGGTCTCACCTACGAGAACGTGACGCCGGTGGCCGCCATCGCCGAGATCGAAGAGCTGAACATCGGGCACTCCATCGTGTCGCGCGCGGTGCTGGTGGGGATCGAGCGCGCCACGCGCGAAATGGCCGAGATCCTCCGCCGCGCGCGCACGTGACCGACATCCCATACCCCGGCCCCATCCCATGTCCCAGCCGCTGAGCGAGTACTTCGCCAGGGAAGCGGGCGACTTCCTGGACGAGCTCGACGCCCTCGTCGCCGCCTCCGACACGCCGGACGCCAACCGGCTCTTCCGCCTGGCGCGCGGGGTCCGCGGGAGCGCGCAGATCGCCGGTGTGGAGGGCGTGGCGCGCGTGGCCGAGCGGCTGGAGGACGCGGCGCGCTCCGTCCGCGACGGCACGCTGCCATGGGACGGCGCGATGGGCGAGCGGGTGAGGGCCACCGCCGCCGACCTGCGCCGCCTCGTTGCATCGCACGCCGACGGCGGACCCGGCGACGAGGCGCTGGCCGCCGCGGCGGAGGCGCGCTGGGAGGGCACCGGCGCCCATCACCGCGCGGATGACGGCGCGCCTCCCGAGGGGGAGATGCTGGAGTTCGTGCGGAGAGAGATCGGCGGTGTGGTGGACGAGATGGACCGCGCCCTGGTGGAGTTGGCGGCGGCGCCAACCGGCCGGGAGCCGCTCCGTTCGGTGCTGCGCCGGATGCGACCCGTGCGCGGGGTGACCGGAGTGAGCGCGCTGGGGCCCGTCCTGGAGGTGCTGGAGGGGATCGAGGACACCGCCGCGGACGCCTTCACGCGCACCACCCCGCTGGGCGGCGAGGCGCAGGAGCTCCTGACCGCGGCCCGCGACGCCCTGCGCGCCGCGGCCGACCTGCTGGGCGCAGGCGCCGCGCTGGACACCATGCTGGAGCTGGACCGCTTCCGAGAGATCCGCGACCGCGCCGAGGGGGCGGAGGACGAGAGCGACGCCGGGGTCATCCCCATCAGCCGGTTCTTTTTCGAGGACGCGGGACCGCACATCGTCTCCTCCCCCACCGCTCCCGTGGTGGACGCGGAGGGGAACGGGCTGCAGGACGACGTGGACGCCTTCCTCCGCATGGAGGCGACGGGCTTCCTGGACCGGGCGGAGGCGCTGATCGCGGGGGCTCCGCAGGCGCGCCGCCGCTTCGGGCGCGTGGCGCGGCAGCTCGCCTCGCTCGCCTCGCACGTGGCCGAGCTGGCGGGGACGTACGCCATGAACGCCATCGCGGGCGCGGCGCACGCGGCATCGGCGGCGTTGCGCACGGCGACGTCGGTGGAGGAGGCGCGCGCCGCCCTGCGCAGCCTGCGCGCCGCGCTCCCCGGCGGCTCGCCCGCCGAGCCTGAGGAGGAGCCCAGCGTCGTCCCCATCGAGTCGCTCCTGTACACGCCCGAGGATGCATTGCGGGCCGCGCTGGCTCTCCGCGACCGGGCCGTCGCGCTCGCGCCGGCCGGCACGCCGCTCCGTGACGTGATGGACGAGCTGTTCGGATTGCTCGAGGTCGGAGCGGGCGAGACCGCATAAAAACCATCACACAGAGGGCACAGAGGGAACCGCGAGGCACAGAGAACCTCTTTCTGTTCTTTCGGTTGCCCTCTGTGTCTCTGTGTGAAGCCCTGTTTTCGGGATCAGGATGAAATCTTATGTCAGGGTGATCGTCGGGGTCGCGGCGACCGCCTTTTTTCTTTGGCTGGCGCTGCACGAGGTGGAGTGGGGCGAGGTGTGGGGGCACGTCCGCTCGGCCAACCTCCCGCTCCTCCTGGCCGCGATCGTGGTTTCCACGCTCGGGCTGCACGTGCGCGCCATGCGCTGGAAGGCGCTCCTGGCACCCATCCGCCCGGAGATCCCCTTTGAGCCGCGCATCGCTGGAACGGCGGCGGGGTTCGCGCTCAACAACCTGCTCCCCGCCCGCGTCGGCGAGTTCGCGCGGGCGCTGGTGTGCGCGCGGGTGGGGCGGATCAAGGTCGGCAGCGTCTTCGGCACGCTGGTGGTGGAGCGCGTGCTGGACGCCATCGTGTGCATCGTCCTCCTCTTTGGGGTGATCGCCTTCGAAGGCTTCCCGGGTAATTCGGAGGGGGTGGCGCTGGCACAGCGGGCGGCGCGCGGCGTGGCGGTGATCGCGGCGGTGCTGGGGACGGGGCTCATCGTGCTCGCCGCCTTCCCGGAGCGCAGCCTGCGGATTGGTGACGCGGTCGCCGCGCGCATCCTGCCGGCCGGCATCCGGCGCCACGTGCTCGATGCGCTGCACGCCTTCGTGGGCGGCCTCGGCGCCCTGCGAGACCCGCGGCTCCTGGCGCAGTCGCTCGCGTGGGTCGTCTTCCAGTGGCTCTTCCTCGGGATCTCCTTCTACCTCGCCTTCATGGCGTTCGGGATCGACGAGCCGGGATTCGCCGGGGCGCTCTTCCTCCAGTCGTTCGTCAGCATCGCCGTCGCTCTCCCCTCCGCGCCCGGCTTCTGGGGGCCGTTCGAGCTGGCCAGCAAGTATGGACTCGATCTCTGGGGGGTGGACGAGTCGCGCTCGGTGGCGTTCGCGCTCTCCTTTCACGTGGGCGGATGGCTGAGCGTGACGGCGGTGGGGCTATACTACATCGCCAAGCTGAAGCTGAGCTGGAGCGAGCTGCGCGGGAGCGCGGAACGCGTGGAAGCCGAGGTCGAGGCCGACCCCGAACTCGCGCCGCCGAAGCCGGGGCTGGGGCGTGCCTGACGCGGTCTCCGTCGAAGCGCCCGCCAAGGTCAACCTCCGCCTGGCGATCCTGGCCCGCGAGGCGAGCGGCTACCACTCGCTCGAGTCGCTCTTCTGCGCCATCTCGCTGGCCGACTTGCTAACTGTGCGCCGCGGGGATCCTGGCATCGCGCTGACGGTGGAGGGCTCCGTCAATACCGGCCCGCCCGAGCGCAACCTGGCGGTCCGGGCGGCGCACCGCTTCTACGAGGAGCTCGGCGAGTTCCCAGCCATCGCCATCCACCTGGAGAAGTGCATACCGTCCGCCGCGGGGCTGGGCGGCGGAAGCTCCGATGCGGCGGCCACCCTCCGCGCGCTCAACGCGCTCCACGGCGAGCCGGTCGACCGCGCCTCGCTCCTGCGCATGGCGATCGAGCTGGGAAGCGACGTGCCGTTCTTTCTCTGCGGCTCCGCACTGGCGCTCGGGTGGGGAAGGGGAGAGCGCCTCCTGGTCCTTCCCCCGCTTCCCGAGCGCGCCGTGCTGGTGGCGCACCCCGGCGTCGCCATGCCCACTCCGGAGGCCTTCGCCGCCACCGCCGAGCGCCGCGGACCCGCCCCGCCGCCGCGCGCGTTCGCCATGGACGCCGCCGACCTGGCGGATTGGGGCGCGGTGGAGCGGCTGGCGATGAACGACTTCGGTGAGGTGGTGGCGGAGCGAATCCCCGTGCTGAACGACGCCCTCGCAGCCATGCGCGACGCGGGCGCCCGGATCGCGCTCCTGGCCGGGAGCGGCGGCTCCGTCTTCGGCGTCTTCCACACGGACGATGCCCGGGACGCGGCGCGAGCGCGGGTGGAGGCACTGGGGCTGGCGTGCTGGTCCGCGCACACGCTCACCGCCCTCCCCGCCCCGCGGGTTGACCCCGATCCGGAGACGGCCTAGCTTTCACGCGGAAGTCGGTGCCCCCTGGTGTAATGGCAGCACAGCGGTCTTTGGAACCGTTAGTGGAGGTTCGAATCCTCCGGGGGCAATGCAGGCCAACACACGCTCCGGCACGCTTTTGCGTGACCGGAGCGTGTCTTTTCGCCACTTGCGAAGCGGGTGACGCGGGACGTGTCGGAGGGCGTGTTCGCCGCGGGCAACCCGTGCCGCGTGGTTCGCGAAATCAATGAGTGACGCTGCAAACCAGTGCGGCTGACGTGCGGAGGGTGGTGGCGGATTATGTCTGAGGGGCAGTGCTGGCGGATTATGTATGTTGTTATGCCCGCAACGTTCCTCAATCTGCCATAGGATCTCCCATGACGCGACGTGCCACCCGGATCGTCTCCGCACTCGCCCTTTTCGCAGCCGCTGCCTGTACCGAAACCGTAACCGCTCCGGCGGTGATCGACCCGTCCGCGCCGCGGCACGAGCTCGGCGGTGGCTGGACGGCCGGCTCCGGAGGCGTCACCTCCGATACCACCACCAATCAGGATGGCGCGACGACGAGCACGGAAGAGTGCTCCGCCGAGTTCTCCGGCGGGTGGACCATCGGGTCAGGCGTCACTGGCCCGGATCCATGTGAGGTCTCGTAGGCTGGCCGACGACCGGCGGGTGCGCGGGGCGCCCGCCGGCTTCCGGGTCGCGCAGTACCTCGCGGCGAACCGGCTTCGACCGTTCCTCCAGCCGTCGCAGCATCCGCTGCTGAATCGTCGGGGTGCGGCTGCGCGGCGGGAGCTCCGCCTGCGGCGGGGGAGAGGCGCGCGTGCTGATCGCATCCAGGATCTCGAGCGCACCATTCTCCACATCGGTCTGCTGTCGGGCTCGCGCGATCTCGACGGCACGAGCGGCCATGCTCTCCGCCGCGTCCCACTCGCCGAAGAACTGCGCGCCCACCGCCAGGTGCGCGAGCGCCGCCGCGGCGTACTCCTCGTGCAGCCCAATGAGCGAGAGCACGCGCGCGCGGGCTTCCTCATACCGGTCGCGCATCCCCGCGCCGGCGGATGCGCGGCCCAGTGTGCCCCACACCACCACCTGCAGCTCGCGCCGGGCGATGTGGGGGACGATCGCCTCGAGCAGCACGCGGGCCTCCCTGTAGAACCCCAGGTGGACGAGCAGGAAGCTCCAGTCGTGCGCAAGCCACGGCACCGCGCGGTGATGCACCGGATACTCGCGCAGCGCGGCTCGCATGTAGACCTCCGCCTCGGTGTACTGCCCTTCTTCCCTTCTGGCGGCGGAGAGCGCCGCTGCCCTGGCCCACGCCTGACGACAGATACAACAAGAGGCACGGAGAACGACCGTTCTCCGTGCCTCTTTCGACCTTACCGGCTTCGTTACGTGTAACGCGTAACCATCACCTATAACGCACTACCCGCGCCGCAGCACGACCCGCAGGATGCGGTCGAACTCGCATTCCTGCCGGCGGCAGCGCGCGTACGCCAATCCGGTCCCGACCGCGACGACCACGGCGAGCGCGAGCAGGACGAGGACGATCTGATCCGGCGGCAGGGTCCTGAGAACGGGCCCATGTGTGATGAACGGCATCAGACCTCCACGCGGGGAAAGCGTGTGCGGCGTTTGGCGCGGGAAGAGAGCCCTCCCACACGTCGCCCAGGATTGTTGTGGTCCACTTACTAATCACCCCTCGCGCCCCTTTGCGCAAGTCCCATTTGTTTCCCACACTGAGCATTGCTCATACCCGAACACGTCGTGCCGAAGCCGCAAGCCACAGAGAACCCTTCCCCTTCTTTCTCCGCCCCTCTGTGTCTCTGTGTGAGGCCAGCAGTTTGGAACCCGCTCCAGACCCCTGGTGTTGAACCACCGTCTGGCGCCGCGCCCGGCGCCGGAGTATGCTCCACACGCACTTCCTTTGCACCACCCATCCAGCAGAAAGGCAGCTCGATGAAACGCCTCGCGCTCCTGCTGAGCCTGGCCGCGGCCCCCGCCGCGGCGCAGGAAGTCAGCATCCCCCACACCACCTTTACGCTCCCCAACGGGCTGCGGGTGATCGTGGCGGAAGACCACTCCACCCCGGTGGCGGCCGTAAACGTGTGGTACCACGTGGGGTCCGGCTACGAGAAGCCGGGCCGCACCGGCTTCGCCCACCTCTTTGAGCACGTGATGTTCGAGGGGAGCCGCAACGTCAAGGAAGGCGACTTCGACAACTTCCTGGAAGCGGCGGGCGGGCAGAACAACGGCAGCACCAACACGGACCGCACCAACTACTACGAGATCGTCCCCTCCAACGCCGTTGAGCTGGCGCTCTGGCTGGAGGCGGACCGCATGGGCGGGCTGCTGGACGCGTTCAACGCGCAGAAGCTCACCGGCCAGCGCGACGTGGTGAAGAACGAGCGCCGCCAGTCGTACGAGAATCAGCCGTACGGCCTGCTGTGGGAGACGGCGTCGTCGGCGCTGTACCCGGCCGGGCACCCGTACTCGTGGTCCACCATCGGCTCCATGGCCGACCTGGACTCCGCGTCGGTGGAGGACGTCTCCGAGTTCTTTCGGATGTACTACGCCCCCAACAACGCCACGCTGACCATCGCGGGCGACGTGAGCACGGCGCAGATCCGCCCGATGGTGGAGCGGCTCTTCGGCGGGATCGCGCGCGGCCCGGCCGTGGAGCGCCCGCGCATCCCGGTGCCGCAGATCGCCCAGACGCGCTACATCACCAAGGAAGACCGCGTCACGCTGCCGCAGGTGAGCGTCATCTGGCGCGGCGTGCCCCGCGGCCACGCGGACGAGGCGGCGCTCGACGTCGCCGCCGCGCTGCTGACGGACGGCAAGAGCGCCCGCCTGTACAAGCGCCTGGTGTACGACCAGCAGGTGGCGTCGCAGACCACCTCCTTCAACAACGCCAACCTCCTCTCCGGCGACTTCTGGGTCACCGTCCGCGGGAAGCAGGGGACGCAGCTGGACTCGATGGAGGCGGCGGTGACGGAGGAGGTCAACCGGCTGGCGCAGGCTCCGCCCGCGGCTGACGAGGTGCAGCGCGTGGTGAACCAGATCGTCACCGGCTTCGTGTCGTCGCTGGAGACGGTGGCGGGGAAGGCGGACCAGCTCAACAGCTACCAGTACTACTTCAACGATCCGGGCTACGTGGGCCGCGACCTCGCCCGCTACCGCGCCGTCACCCCGGCCGACGTGCAGCGCGTGACGCGGCAGTACCTCACGGGGAAGAACCGGATCGTGATCAGCTTCGTCCCCACCGGGAAGACGGAGCTTGCCGCCAAGGAGACCGACTGATGAGACGCACCGCAGCCCTCGTAGCGGCTCTCGTCGCCGCCCTTCCCGCCGCGGCGCAGACGCCGTTCCCCACCACGCCGCCGCGTCCCGGCCCGGTGGCCGCGCTCGCGCCGCCCACGCCGGTGGTGCGCAAGCTGGCCAACGGGCTCACGGTGATGTACGTGCGGCGCACCGAGGTGCCGGCCGTCAACGCCACCCTGGTGGTGCGCGGCGCCGGCAACACGGACGACCCGGCGGACCTCCCCGGCCTCGCCTCCTTCACCGCGTCGATGCTGGACGAGGGCGCCGCCGGCCGCAACGCCCTGCAGCTGGCCGACGCGCTGGAGACGCTGGGCGCCAGCCTGAGCGCGTCGTCCGGGTGGGACGCGACGCAGGTGAACCTGTACGCTCTGAGCAACAACTTCCCGCAGGCGCTGCGTCTGATGGGAGACATCGTCGCCCGCCCCGACTTCCCTGAGCGCGAGGTGGGACGTCTCAGGGAAGAGCGTCTGGTGGCGCTCTCACGCAACCGCGACGAGGCGGGCGCCATCGCCAACAACGCCTTTCCGGCGCTGGTGTACGGCGCGCAGCACCCGTATGGCCGCTTCGCCACCACCGAGGCCACCCGCCGGCTGGACCGCGCGCGGGTGCAGGGCTTCCACGGCGGACGCTACCGCCCGGAGAACGCCACGCTGATCCTGGTGGGCGACGTGGATCCCGACGCGCTGCAGCCGGTGGTGCAGAGCGCGCTGGGTGCCTGGCGCGCCTCCGGCGCGGCTTCGGCCCCGGCGGCGGCGCTGCCGACGCCCACCATCGCCCGCTCGGTGGTGTACCTGGTGGACAAGCCCGGCGCCGCGCAGTCGGAGATCCGCATCGGCCACCCTGGCGTGTCGCGCAGCAGCCCGGACTACTACGCGCTCCAGGTGCTGAACACCATCGTGGGGGGCTCCTTCACCAGCCGCCTCAACACCAACCTGCGCGAGGTGAAGGGCTGGTCGTACGGCGCGCGCTCGGGCTACCAGATGCGCCAGGCGGCGGGCCCCTTCACCGCGCAGGCGGCGGTGGTGACGGCCAAGACGGACAGCTCGGTCGTGGAGTTCATGCGCGAGCTGGGCCGCATCCGCACCGAGGCGGTGAGCGCCGAGGAGCTGGACAAGGCGAAGCGCTACCTTGCGCTCGGCTTCCCGCAGACGGTGGAGACGAATCCGCAGGTGGCCGGGCAGCTCGCCAACCTGGTGACCTACGGCATCGAGCCGTCGTTCCTGAGCACCTACGTGCAGCGCATCATGGCCGTCACGGCGGACGACGTGCGCCGCGTGGCCAACCAGTACGTCCGCCCGGGCAACGCCGTGATCGTCGTCGTCGGCGACCGCTCAGTGGTGGAGGCCGGCCTCCGCGCCGTCAACGTCGCCCCCATCGAGATCCGGGACGTGACGGAGTTCACGAAGTAACAACAGCATCACACAGAGAACACAGAGGGCACTGCAAGCCGCGGAGAACTTCTCCTGCCGTTCTTGCAGTGCCCTCTGTGTCTCTGTGTGATGGTTTTTTCTCTCACGGAGCATTGATGAGCACAGACGCACCCGCCTGGCCCCCACAGAGCGCGGCCGAGTTCCCGCGGCTCGCCAGCCTTCCCGCGTACGTCTTCGCGCAGATCAACGCGGAAAAGATGGAGCGCGTCGCCGCCGGCGAGGACGTGATCGACCTGGGGATGGGGAACCCCGACATCGGCACGCCGGGCCACATCGTGGACGAGATGGTGGCCCACGCCGCCGACCACAAGCACCACCGCTACAGCGCCTCGCGCGGCATCTACGGCCTGCGCGACGCCATGGCCGAGCACTACGCCCGCCGCTACGACGTCGAGCTGGATTCGGAGAGCGAGGTGGTGGTCACCATCGGCGCCAAGGAGGGGATCGCGCACCTGATGCTCGCCATCCTGGAGGCGGGCGACACGGTGATCGTCCCCTCGCCGGCGTACCCCATTCACAGCTACTCCGTCGTCTTCGCGGGCGGCCGCGTGCACAGCATCCCGCTGGTGGGCGACGATGAGGGGAAGGTGGAGGGCGGCGCGCTCCTGGCCGCCGTGGAGCAGGCGTGCGCCTCCACCTGGCCGCGGCCGAAGGCGCTCCTCCTCTCCTTTCCCAACAACCCCACCACGCTCTCCGCGGACCCCGCGTTCTTTGAGCGCGCGGTGGAGGTGTGCCGGCGCGAGCGGCTCCTGCTGATCCACGACTTCGCCTACGCGGACTTCTCCTTCACCGGCAGCCCGCCGAGCATTCTGCAGGTGCCGGGCGCAAAGGACGTCGCGGTGGAGTTCTTTTCGATGTCCAAGTCGTACGGAATGGCGGGGTGGCGCGTCGGCTTCTGCGTGGGGAACCGGGCGATGGTGGGCGCGCTCACCAAGATCAAGAGCTACCTGGACTACGGGATCTTTCAGCCGATCCAGATCGCCGCGGCGCACGCGCTCCGCTCGCAGCAGGAGTGCGTCTCCGAGCTACGCGATACCTACCGCCGCCGCGCCGAGGCGCTGATCGGCGCGCTGAACGCCGGCGGCTGGCCCGTGCCGCCCCCGCAGGCCACGATGTTCGTGTGGGCGCCGATCCCCGGCCCGTTCGTGCGGATGGGCTCCATCGAGTTCGCGCGCTTCCTCCTGCGCGAGGCGGGCGTCGTGGTCTCCCCCGGCCTCGGCTTCGGCGCGGAGGGCGAGGGCCACGTCCGCTTCGCCCTGATCGCCGACGAGGACCGCCTCCGCGAAGCCGGCGAACGCGTGGGCCGCGCGCTCCAGAGGGACGCATGATTCCCATGATCTCACACAGAGACACAGAGACACAGAGGAAAGGCACGGAAGCTCTCTCTGTGCCTCTGTGTCTCTGTGTGAGCCCTGCAGTTGCCGTTCTCTCGCTTCTCGCGGCGTGCGCCCCCGCCGCGCCCTCGCCCGCGGCGCCGGAGCCGGGCGCGTTCGTGGTGATGCTGGGGCCGGACACGGTGGCGGTGGAGCGCTACACCCGCACGGCGGACCGGCTCGTGGGCGAGCTCGTCATCCGCGAGCCGCGCACCGCCACCCGCCGCTACACCGCGGAGCTGGCGCCGGACGGCTCCGTGCGCCGTCTCCACGTGGAGCTGCACACCATCGGCGCCGACCAGCCGCTGACGCCCTACACCTTCACCGACGACTTCGGCCGGGACACCATCACGCAGGTGTACGTGCGCGACACCCTCCGCGAAAGCTTCCGCATCCCCGCACCCGGCCCGGCGCTCCCCCTGCTGCGGCACTCGCTGGCGCTGCGCGAGCAGGCGATCCGCTACGCACGGCGCGCGGGGCGGGGCGGAACCGCGCGCTTCCACCTCTTCGGGGTGGGTGAGGACTCGGTGGTGGCGGTGGAGGTGCGGCCGGAAGGGGGCGACAGCGTCTCGCTGCACTCCATCGACGGCGAGATGCGCGCGTGGACCGACACCGACGGCCGGCTGCTGCGCTGGGATGGATTGCGTAGCACGGCAAAGGTTGCCGGCGCCCGTGTTTCCGGGGCCGACGTGCCCGCGCTGGCCGCGGAATTCGCGGCGCGCGACCGCGCGGGGCGGGGAATCGGACAGCTTTCCCCGCGCGACTCCGTGAGCCTGCGCGTCGGCGGCGCGCACGTCTCGGTGGCGTACGGGCGCCCCTCGCTGCGCGGGAGAACGGCGGTGGGCGGCGTGCTGGTGCCGTGGGACCAGGTGTGGCGCACCGGCGCCAACCTGCCCACGCGGCTGTACACGGACCGCGCGCTGGAAATCGGCGGCACGCGTGTGGATCCGGGCGTTTATGCCCTCTACACCCTCCCCACGCGCGCCGGCTGGACGCTGATCCTGAACCGCCGCACCGGCGGCTCGGGGCGCGACTACGACCCCGCGCAGGACGTCGCCCGCATCCCCGTTTCCGCCCGACCCCTCACGGCTCCGGTGGAACAGCTCACCATCCGGATGGAGCCGGCGGCGGATGGCGCGGGAGTGGTGCTCATCGCGTGGGAAACGACGGAAGTGAGAATCCCGCTCCGCGCGCTGTGACCGCAGCGGAGCGGCAGCGGGACAAACGAGTACGGCGGCGACGTTTGCGGGCATCGGCAACTCCGTCCTTTTGCCGCCTGCACTGTTGCGCAAACGTGGTGCAGCCACTACACTAGAGCGCCGACCCCCGGGCGCGCCCAGTCCCACCCAGCGCCGGGCTCCAGCACCCGTATTCTCCAAACTCTCGTTTCCCCGGATACCACGCGCCTCGGCCGCCCCTCGCGGCCGTAGTGGTCCCCTCCGTGGATTTTCCCGTTCCCGTCGCGCGACCCCCACCGGAGTACCCCCATGAAGCTCGAGCTCTTCCGCATCCGTCCGGCACTCGCCCTGGCCGCGCTCGCCCTGGTGGCCGCGTGTCAGGACGTGGTGCAGCCCAAGCAGGCAAATCCCGGCGATCCTTTTGCGGGGCTCAAGGCGGGGCTGCACCCGGTGCTGGTGGTGACCGAGGCCGGCCCCGTCACCACGTACGCCGAGGTCCGCCTCCGCCGCGTGCAGACCAGCGCCTCCATCGCCAGCTTCCAGGCGCAGCTCGCCTACGACACCACGCAGCTCTCCGTGCTCGGGGCCGACTTCCCCGCCGGGGTGGACGGCGCCTGGCACGAGGTGTCGCCCGGGCAGGTGCGCTTCGCCGGAGCCGCCGCGGGCGGGCTGGACGACGTGGCGATGGCCACGCTCCGCTTCGCGTCGAAGAAGCCGGCCGGCCAGCGCACCTTCAGCCTGGACTTCCAGGAGCTGGTGGGCGCCAACGATTTCAGCGACCTCGCCCCCATGGTCGCGGCCGGTTCGCCGCTGATCGTGTCCGCCTACCCCGCCCGGTAAATCCCTCCGCCGGTCTCTTTCGACAGGATATAGAACGATGATGCGTCGCTTTTCACTCAAGGCGGCCGTGCTGGCCGGGGTGCTCCTCCTGGGCGCCCTGATCCCCGCACTGGCCCAGCAGCGTGACCCTGGCCTGGTGGGTGACGTCAATGGCGACGGCCGAATCACATCGGCCGACGCCCTCGCCGTTTATGCCTACCTGGCGGGGCGGCCGATCCCGGCCACCTTCGACGTCCCCGGCCGCGGCGACGCGGACGGTGACGGGCAGATCACCCGCGCGGACGCGGAGCTGATCATGCGCGTGGCCGTGGGCCAGGCGTCCGGCGACCGCCCGGTGGGCAAGCCGGTCGTTCCCGGCACCGCGCCCGCCGAGGGGCCGCTGCGGCTGCAGTGCGTGGCGAACACGCGCTCCGCCACGGTGCGCTGCTCCGAGCCAGGGGCGCCCGCGCCCGCCGGAGCGCAGGGCGACCGCATCTACTACGGCGGACAGCACGTGAACGTCTCGCTCATCACGGACAACGTGACGGTGGCGGCGGACACGTTCGCGTTCGACATGCGGGTGAAGAACCTGATCGGGCAGGCGATCGGCACGCACGACGGCGTCGCCATGGACTCCGTCAAGGTGTTCTTCGACGCCGAGCCGCGGAACACCTCCGCGACGCCCAACAACGGCACCGTCACGGCGGTGAACCACGACGGCGCGCAGCCGTTCATCACGAGCGAGCCGCAGAAGTACTTCTCGTACGGCGAGATCATCCAGCCGCAGGGGACCTCGGCGGTGCGCCGGTGGAAGCTGCGCAGGGACGCGGCGGTGGAGAGCTTCACCTTCTTCCTGTGGGTGAGCTCGCCGGTGCAGCACCCCAACGGGTGGGTGGACGTGTACCCCGACAGCGCCGAGATCTCGGCCGGGGCGACGCTCCAGCTCACGGACACGGTTCGCAACCGGCTGGGCCGCCCCGTGGGCGGCACGGTGACCTGGTCGAGCGCCAACCCGGCGGTCGCCACGGTGAGCACGAACGGGCTGGTGACGGGCGTGGCGGACGGGACGGTGGTGATCACCGGCTCCACGCCGAACCGCAGCTCCGGGACGATGACGCTCACGGTGCGCACGGCCTCGGCGGACAGCTCCACCATCACCGCCTCGCCGGCCACGCTGCCGGTGCGCGACACGTCGGGCATCACCGTCCAGCTTCGCTCCGCCAACGGCACGCCGATCACGCGCAGCGGCGGCACGGTGGTCCTGAACGCCAGCGGCGGCACGCTGACGGCCGTGACGGACAACAACAACGGCACCTACACGGCGAAGCTGACCAGCGCCACGGTGGGCGTGGTGCGGGTGAGCGGCACGCTGAACGGCACCGCGCTGGCCGACACGGCCGACGTGACCTTCACCGCGGGCGCCGCGGCGGGATACGTCGTCACCTCCAGCGCCTCGTCGGTCGCGGCCGGCTCGCCGGTGACGATCACGGCGCAGACGGTGGACGCGGACAGCAACGCGGTGGCCGCGGGTGGCACCGTGGTCAACTGGACGAGCACGAACGGCGGCTCCTTCGCCTCCGCCGCTTCGACGACGGACTCGGCGGGCACGGCGACGGTGGTCTTCACCACCAGCACCACTGCTGGCGTGACGCACACCGTGACCGCGACGGACTCGCTCAATCGCACGGGCACGAGCGGCAACATCGTGACGCAGGTGGGCGCGGCGGCCAAGCTCGCCATCACCCAGCAGCCCACGAACACGGCCGCCGGCTCGTCCATCTCGCCGGCCGTGACGGTCGCCATCCAGGACGCCAACGGCAACGTGGTGACCACCGCCGCGGACAGCGTCTCGGTGTCCATCGGCACCAACCCGGCGGGCGGCACGCTGTCGGGCACCACGACGGTGGCGGCCGTGAACGGCGTCGCGACCTTCTCCAACCTCTCGCTCGACAAGGCGGGCACGGGCTACACGCTGGCCTTCGCCAGCGGCGGCCTGACGGGTGCGACGAGCAGCGCGTTCAACGTCACGGCGGGCGCGGCGGCGAAGCTGGTCCTCGTGACGCAGCCCTCCGACAGCGTGCAGAGCGGCGCCGCCTTCCCGCGGCAGCCGGTGGTGCAGCTGCAGGACGCGAACGGCAACCCGGTGGCGCAGGCGGGCGTGAGCGTCACGGCGGCGATCGCCTCGGGCGGCGGCACGCTGGGCGGCACTGCCACGATCAACACGAACGCGAGCGGCACGGCCACCTTCACCGACCTGTCGATCACCGGCACGGTGGGTGACCGCACGCTCTCCTTCTCGGCGACCGGGCTGACCGGCGCCACCTCGAACACGGTCTCGGTTGCGGCCGGCGCGGCTTCGCAGCTCATCTTCTCGGTGCAGCCGTCGAATACGGCGGCCGGCGCGGCGATCACTCCCGCCGTGCAGGTGACGGTCACGGACGCCAGCGGCAACCTGGTCACGGGCTATGCAGACAGCGTGACCGTCGCCATCGGCACCAACCCGTCGAGCGGCACGCTTTCGGGCACCAAGCGGGTGGTGGCGGTCAACGGCGTCGCGACCTTCTCCGACCTGTCGATCGACAAGTCGGGCACGGGCTACACGCTGGGCGCGAGCTCCGGCAGCCTGACGGGCACCAGCGCGGCGTTCAACGTCACCGCGGGTGCGGCGTCGCACAACACCAGCACCATCACGGCCAACCCGACCTCCATCGTGGCCGACGGGGCGAGCACCTCCACCATCACGGTGCAGCTCAAGGACGCCAACGGGAACAACCTGACGGCGAGCGGCGGAACGGTGCTCATCGAGACCTCGAGCGGCACCATGAGCGCCACGACGGACAACAACGACGGCACCTACACCGCCACGCTGACCTCCGGCACCGTGGTCGCCAACACGGTGCAGATCACGGCCAAGCTGGATAGCTTCAACCTCGCCAACACCACGACGGTGGCCTTCACGCCCGGCGCCCCGGCGTCGTACGTGGTGCTGCGCTCGGAGATCAACCCCGTCGCGGGGGCCACGGTCACGATCACCGCGCAGCTGGTGGACGCCAACGGCAACGCGGTGCCCGTGGCCAACCGCACGGTGACGTGGAGCAGCACCAACGGCGGCTCCTTCGCCACCCCCACCAGCCAGACGATGTCGACCGGTGAGGCCACCGTCGTGTTCACGACGAGCACGACGGCCGGCACGGTGCACACGGTGACCGCCACCGACGGTGACGGGGTGACGGGAACCAGCGGCCCCATCACCACACAGGTGGGCGCGGCGGCCAAGCTGGGCTTCGTGCAGCAGCCCACCAACACGGTGGCTGGCGCGTCGATCACGCCCGCCGTGACGGTGGCCATCCAGGACGCCAACGGCAACACGGTCACCACGGCCACGGACGGCGTGACGATCGCCATCGGCAACAACCCGGGGAGCGGCACGCTCGGCGGGACGGTGACGGTGGGGGCGGTGGACGGCATCGCGACCTTCCCCAACCTCTCCATCAACAAGGCGGGGACGGGCTACACGCTGGCCGCCAGCGCGACCGGCCTGACCGGCGCCACGAGCGGCGCCTTCGACATTACTCCGGGCGCCCCGGCGGCGCTGGCCTTCACGGTCCAGCCCTCCAACGTGGTGGCCAGCGCCCCGATCACTCCGGCGGTGCAGGTGTCCATCGTGGACGCCAACGGCAACCTGGTGACGACCGCCACGGACAACGTGACGCTCGCCATCGGCACCAACCCGTCGAGCGGCACGCTCTCCGGCACCACCACGGTGGCGGCGGTGAACGGCGTGGCAACCTTCTCCAACCTGAGCATCAACGCGGTGGGCACCGGCTACACGCTGGCCGCCACCTCCGGCTCGCTGACGGGCACCACGAGCACGGCGTTCAACGTGACGCACGGCCCGCTGCACCACTTCCGCATCGACAGCATCGGCGCCCAGCTCGACGACACGCCGTTCAACGTGCGGGTGACCGCGCAGGACGAGTTCAACAACACGGTCACCAGCTTCACCGGCACGGTGGGCTTCACCTCCACGCCCAGCGGCGCGATCACGGCGGGCGCCACCTCCGGCGCCTTCACGGCCGGGGTCCTGACCTCGCACGCCATCACCTTTGGGACGCCGGGCAGCTTCACGCTCACGGCCACAAACACGGCGGGCGCGCAGGCCGGCACCAGCAACTCCTTCGAGGTGCAGGCGTCGCCGACGGCGGTAAACGAGGGTCCCGCGTCGAACAGCGTGCCGGGGCAGCCGTTCCACGCCTTCTACAGCACCGCCGGCAACCCGCAGACGTACACGCTTGCGGCGCCCGGCCTGCTTTCCAACGACAACCTCGGCTTCCCGGCCGCGACGATCACCTCATTCGGCGCGGACAGCCTCGGCGGGTCGGTGACGACCCACGCGGCGGGGAGCACCGTCAGCCCGCTCCCGGGGACGGGCCGCACCACGGGCTCGCTCTCGGTGGGTGCTGACGGAAGCGTCACCTTCACGCCGCCGGACGGGTTCACCGGCAACTACGTCTTCCGGTACCGGCTGACGAACGCGCGCGGCTTCTCGGACGGACAGGTGACGATCGCGGTAGGCGCGCGCCCGAGCGCGGTGAACGACACGTACTCGCCGCAGCTGGTGGGCAACGTGCCGGTCAACACGGCCACCAGCACGCAGTTCCGCGTGACGACGAACGACACGGGCGACGGCAAGGTGCTCGCCATCACGGGCCAGTCCAACGGCACGGCGACGCTCAACGCGGACAGCACCTTCACCTTCAGGCCCAACGCGGGCTACAACGGGCCGGCGAGCTTCACCTACACGGTGACCAACGGCTTCGGGACCTCCGCCGCGGCGACGGTTTCGCTGACGGTGGGGACGCCCATCTGGTTCATCAACTCGGCCGCGGCAGCTGGTGACGGGCGCTACGACGCACCGTTCAACTCGCTGTCGAGCTTCGCGGCGATCAACAACGGAACGGGGAACAACCCGGCCGCCAACGACAACATCTTCCTGTACGCGGGGACGTACGCCGGTCCGGTGACGCTCCTGAACGGGCAGAAGCTGATCGGTCAGCGGGCCACGGCCTCGCTCAGCTCCATAGCGGGCGTGACCTGGCCCGCGGACTCGGGCGCCGAGCCGTCCATGAGCAGCGCCTCGGCGCTGGACGTGACGGCGGCGGGCGGCACGGCAGTGACGCTGGCCAACGTCGGCAGCGCGACCGCGGCCAACAACACGCTGCGCGGCTTCAACTTCGGCAACGTGACCGCGACCGGCACGGCGCTGGCCGGCACCAGCTTCGGGGCGCTGGGGATCTCGGAAGTCGGGATCAACACCAACGGGCGCGCGCTCAACCTGACCACCGGCACTCTCGAGGGGAGCCTCACGGGCGTGACCTCCACCGGCGGTGCCGGCAACATCGCCCTGAGCGGCGTCAGGACTACCGGCACGTTCAGCTTCGGCTCGGGAGCGCTCTCGGGCGCCACCTCGGACGCGCTGGCCGTGACGGGCGCCTCGACGGGGTCCTTTACCTACGGCGGCACCATCGCTGGCGGCGCGGGCGCCGCGGTCAACGTCGGCGGGGGTACGTCGACGCTGGCGCTCTCCGGCAACGTGTCGCAGGGCAACAACTTCGCGCTGCTCAACGTCACGGGCGGGCACTCGGGGACGCTGACCATGACCGGCCAGCTCTCCGCGACCAACGGCACGGGGCTCCAGTTCAGCGACGCGGACGGGAGCTACAACCTGGACGGCGTGCAGGCGTCGTCGGTGCTGAACGGCGGCGACGCGGGGATCGACATCCTCGCGGGCTCGGCGGGTACCTTCACCTTCGGTACCAACCTGGCGATCTCCAACCCGTCCGGCACGGCGGTCTACGTCCACGCGAGCTCGCCGACTCTGGTGGTGAAGGGCGCAGTCACGCAGGGTGCCGCCAAGCGGGGGATCTACCTGCAGGACAACACCGGCGGCACGTCGACGTTCAGCGGAGTCCTGGCGCTGAACACCACGACGCAGAACGCCTTCGAGGCCACCCACACTTCGCTGGCCGGGACGGTAATAGCGTCGAACGCCGCGAACGTGCTCTCGACGACGACGGGGACTGCGCTGCGGGTCAACAACGTCAACATCGGAGTCGGCGGGCTGGTGTTCCGCAGCGTCTCGGCCAACGGCGCACCGAACGGCATCGTGCTGAACAACACCGGCACGACGGCGGGGCTCACGGTGAGCGGCACCGGGTCCGCGGGGACGGGCGGGACGATCCAGAACACCTCGATCTCCGGGATCAATCTCACCAGCGCCCAGAACATCAGCCTGAGCTGGATGAACCTGACGAACGCCAATTCGACGGACGCGGGCGGCTCGGGTGTCTGCGACGGCACCACGAACACGCTGTGCAACGGAGCCATCAAGCTGAACGGCGTCCGCAGCGTGCTCCTTGACCGGATTGCGATCAGCGGGGCGGCGGAGCAGGGGATCAACGGCACCAACGTGACCGGCCTTACGCTGAGCAACAGCACCATCAGCGGGGCCGGGAACGAGGTCAACGAGAGCGGGATCTACATCTTCGGGCTGTTCGGCACGACGGCGGCGGGAACGGCCAACTCGATCACGAACACCACCGTGACGGGCTCGGGCTCGGCGAACCACAACGTCTTCATCCGCAACAGCACGGCGACCAACGCGGCGCCGGGTGCGCCGGACCGGCTGCTGATCTCTTCGAGCAGCTTCATCAACCCGGGGTCCCCCGCGGTCAACGCCGGCCCGTCGGACGGCATCACGGTGTCGCTGCGGTCGACCGCCAACTTCCAGACGGTGGTGCAGAACAGCACCTTCACCCAGGACGTCCTGGCGAACGGTACGGACGGCATCCAGGTGGACGCCGGCGACAACAGCTTCTCGGACGTTTCGATCACCGGGAGCAGCTTCGGCGGGACGGCGGGGTGGAACCAGGCACCGATCAACCTTTCGGGCAGCGGTAACCACACCACCACCTTCTCGGTCACCAGCAACCCGCTGATCAAGGGCGGCGTCGGGAATGGTGTCAACGTGATTTCGAACGGCGGCGGCCTCATGCGGGGCACCATCGCCAGCAACACGAACATCACTTCCTCGCAGGGGAACAACAACGGGATTGGGATCGCGATCGAGGCTTCTGGCTTCCCCACCGGCGGCAGCGACGGGCGGGCGATCGTGGACGTGAACGGCAACACCGTCACGGCGTACGCGATCGGGATGCGAGGCACCACGCGCGGGCAGGGTCGGTCCGCAGCCGCGGACCTCACGATCCGCAACAACACGGTAACCGCGGGTGGGACCTTCCCAGCGTACGGCTTGTTGCTGACGGCGGGGAACGCCGACAATCAGAATACGACCCGCACCTGCGTGAACCTGACGAATAACCAGATCACCGCGACAGCGGGCGGGATCGTGGACTACGGGCTGGAGCAGTGGAACACGGGAACGTTCCAGATCCAGGGGCTCACCGGAAGCGGCACGGACCCGAACAACGTCAAGAACTTCGTGTCGTCGCGCGACATCGGCGGCGCGACGGTGGACGCGGTGGTGGGCAGCACGGTCAACTACACGTCGGCGACCTGCGCCACCCCCTGACGGAATGCTCCTGCGCGGTCCCGCCGGGGCCGCGCGGGAGTCACCGAGGAAGGCTGGGGTGGTGCGGGTGCGCCACCCCGCCCTTCTTTTTAGACGCGGAGGAGTGCAGGGGAACCGCGGGGGCGAGAGTGGCGCCCGGTTCCGGGACGTGTGGAGGCGGCTGGGCTTTTCTTCCGTATTCTAACCAACAGCAACGGAGGGCGTATGGCGGAGCCGTTCCTTTCGGAGATCCGCGTCATGTCGTTCAATTTTGCGCCCAAGGGGTGGGCGATGTGCAACGGGCAGCTCCTGCCGATCAACCAGAACCAGGCGCTCTTCTCGCTGCTCGGCACCACGTACGGGGGGAACGGGCAGACCACCTTCGCCCTCCCCAACCTGCAGGGGAAGACGCCGATCCACACCGGTTCGGGGTTCACCCTCGGTCAAACGGGTGGCGAGCAGAGCCACACCCTTTCGATCGCGGAGCTCCCCACGCACGTGCACGTGGCCAATGCCCTCTCCGTGACGGCGGCCACACCGGTACCCACCGGGAACATGCTGGCGACCTCCTCCGGAGAGATCTACTCCGACGCGGCCGCTCTCGTTGCGATGGCCCCTGGAACGATCGGGAACGTCGGGGGAAGCCAATCGCACCTGAACATGCAGCCGTATCTCGCGCTTAACTTCTGCATCGCCCTGCAGGGGATCTTCCCCTCGCCCAACTAGGAGAACACCGCGATGGCGCAACCATACGTGGGCGAGATCCGGATCTTTGCGGGGAATTTCGCCCCCATGGGCTGGATCTTCTGCGCAGGGCAGCTCCTGCCGATCTCGGAAAACGAGACGCTTTTCCAGCTCATCGGCACCACCTACGGCGGTGATGGGGAGAGCACCTTCGCAATTCCGGATCTGCGCGGCCGCCTTCCGATCCACCAGGGAAACGGTTTCGTGCTGGCGGAGAGCGGCGGAGCGGAGGAGATCACGCTGACCGCCAACCAGATTCCGGTGCACACCCACGCCTTCCTGGCGGCCGGGCAGAACGCGCTCTACGCGGCCCCGGGCACACACCTCCTGGCGCAGCCCTCGGTCATCGACCAGTACCGGACGGTCCCGCCCAACAACGCGATGGCGCCGCAGTCCGTGGGGCCGGTGGGCGGCTCTCAGCCGCACAGCAACTTCCAGCCGTACCTCTGCCTCAACTTCATTCTCTCGCTGTACGGCATCTTTCCATCCCCCACCTGAGAGAGACACAGACATGGCCGATCCGTTCGTGGCAGAGATCCGCATCTTCCCGTTCACCTTCCCGCCCAAGGGTTGGGCGTGGTGCAATGGGCAGCTCCTGCCGCTCTCGCAGAACACCGCGCTGTTCTCCCTCCTGGGCACCGTGTACGGAGGGGATGGGAAGAGCACCTTCGCGCTGCCCGATCTGCAAGGAAGTGCGCCGATGCACCCGGGGCAGGGATCCGGGCTGTCGCCGCACTCTCTGGGGGAGATGAGTGGAAGCCAGACCATCACGTTGCTGGAGAGCGAGATTCCGGCGCATTCCCACGCGCTCATGGCGCAGTCGAACCTGGCGAACTCGAAGCTCCCGGCGAACACCTCCATCGCGCGCCCGGTGGGTGGACTCTCGTTCGCCACTCCGCCGGGTACGACGGTGAGCATGGATCCGAATACCATCGCTCCCGCCGGCGGCGACCAGCCGCACAACAACATGATGCCGTACCTCACCTTGAACTTCAACATCGCGATGCAGGGCGTGTTCCCGCCGCGCGGCTGAGCGGCGGCGGCTGGTGCCGAGGTGCGGCCGCTTTGCCGCGCGCTTGGCGCCAGCGTGAGAACATGTAAGCGTGAAAAGTGTGGGGTGCGGCCGCGTGTTCCTGCGCGGCCGCACCCGTTTCGATCCACCCCGAATCGATGTGTGAGCGATGATCGTGGGGCGACAGGTGGAGGAGGTGACGCTCCGTCCGGCGGGGGATGACGACCTTCCCTTCCTGCTGCGCGTGTACGCGGAGTCGCGCCAGGAGGAGCTGGCGCAGGTGCCCTGGACCGCGGAGCAGAAGGAGGCGTTTCTGCGGCAGCAGTTCGAGGCGCAGCACGCATGGTGGCGGGAGCACTACACCGGCGCGTCGTTCGACCTCGTGCTGGTGGGCGGCCGCCCCGCCGGGCGCCTGTACGTGGACGAGTGGGCGCGCGAGATCCGCATCGTGGACATCTCCCTGCTCGCGGAGCACCGCGGGCGCGGATACGGTACGCAGCTCCTCCGCGGCGTCCTGGCGCGGGGTGACGCGGCGGGGAAGCCGGTCAGCATCCACGTGGAGCGGATGAACCCGGCGCTGCGCCTATATCAGCGGCTCGGCTTTCAACTCGTGGAGGACAAGGGCGTGTACCTGCTGATGGAGCGGCCGCCCACGGGCTCCGCGTAGGAAAAACCATCACACAGAGAGCGCGGAGGGGCACTGAAAGACACGGAGAAGAGCTTCTTCCGTTCTTTCAGTGCCCCTCCGTGTCTCTGTGTGAGGCGGGTTTCAGCTGAAGACCGCCTCGTAGCGCGTCCCGTCGCTCTCGGGCTGCAGCGGGACGAGGAAGAGCGGGAACGGCTCCATGCCCTCCGTGTCGACCGTGTAGGTGGCCTGCGGAATCGTGTGGCCGCGGTCCGCGCTGAAGAGCAGGGTGAAGGGATGGCGCTTTCCGTCGCTGTCGTCGCCCCAGAGGGTGACGGAAAGGAGCTCCGCGGGCATGAAGTGCCGGTCGTCCACGATCACGCGGAAGGTCTTGCCCACGTAGGGCTGGAAGGTCTCGGCGTTGAAGGTATCGAGCATGGATCTGCGATGGAGGGTTAGCCGGGAAGCACGAACGCGCCCAGGTCGACCTGCGAGATGCCGCCGTTGGACTGGAGCTCCGCCTGCCCGAGGTCGTTGAAGGCGATGGTGAGCTGCCCGCCGCCTTCGTACCGGAAGACCATCTCCTCGCCCTGGTATGACAGGAGCACGCCCCACGTGGCCTTGCTGTACCCGCCGATCTGCCGGTCCCCAATGTCGTGCACCATCATCTCCCCGAGCCCCGGCACGGTGATGGTCGCGTCGCCGAGCGCCCCCTTGGGCTGCCCGCTCGACCCCGGCTGGACGGTGAAGCTGGCGCCTGCACTGTTGTTCACGATGATCGGGCGCCAGAAGTGGTTCGTGACGTTCAGGGTGTACATGGGGTGTGGCTCCTGGAGGGATGGAAAGAGGTGGGCTGCGCGGTGAACATGCACCCCCCGCGCGCCCGCGGCCAGCCATGGCCCCGGATGCGCCGAAACGTGCGTCCGGGCCTCCGTGGCAGCCCCAATACCCGTTATCGCCCCGTGAAGCTCGCCGGGCGCTTCTCCAGGAAGGCGGCCACCCCTTCGCGCTTGTCGTCGCTGGCGAAGCAGGTGGCGAATAGCTCGGTTTCGTAGGCGAGGCCGGCCGCCATGGGCATCTCGGCGGCGGCGCGGACGGCGGACTTGGCCATCTGCAGCGCGACCGGGGACTTGGCGGCCATGCCGCGCGCCAGCTCCAGCGTACGCTCGCGCAGCTCGGCGGCGGGGTGCACCAGGTCCACCAGGCCGATGCGCAGCGCCTCGGTGGCGTCGATGATCTCGCCAGTGAGGACCAGGCGCATGGCCTGGCCGGTGCCCACCACGCGCGGAAGCCGCTGCGTGCCGCCCCCGCCGGGGATGATCCCCAGGTTGATCTCCGGCTGCCCCAGCTTCGCTGTGTCCGCGGCGATGCGGAGGTCGCAGGCCAGCGCCAGCTCGCACCCGCCGCCCAGCGCGAAGCCGTTGATCATGGCGATCACCGGCTTCGGGTACGCGGCGATCTCGTCGAAGACGCGGCGGCCGGTCATGACGGCGCGCTGCTCGAGCGGCGTGCGCTCGGCGAACTCGCCGATGTCGGCACCGGCCACGAACGCCTTCTCCCCCGCGCCGGTGAGCACCAGGACGCGCACCTCGGCGTCGTCGCGCAGCTCGTCCAGGGCGGCGATCAGCTCGCGGCGCACGGCGGCGTTGAGGGCGTTGCGCTTCTCGGGGCGGTCGACGGTCAGGATGGCGACGGCGCCGTCGCGCTCGATGCGGACGGTCTCCATCACTTCCCCTCCCAGTCGTAGAAGCCGCGCCCGCTCTTCTTCCCAAGCCGCCCCTCGGCCACCATGCGGCGCAGGATCTCCGGGGGGCGGTATTGCTCGCCGCCCAGCTCGCCGTGGAGGTACTCGGCGATCCCAAGGCGCACGTCCAGGCCCACGACGTCGGTCAGCTTGAGCGGACCCATGGGGTGGTTGTAGCCCAGCTCCATGGCGCGGTCGATGTCCTGCGGCGAGGCGACGCCCTCCTCCACCATGCGCATCGCCTCCAGCCCCAGCACGACGCCCAGGCGCGACGACGCGAACCCCGGCGTGTCCGTCACCATGATCGCCTCCTTGCCGATGCGCGCGGCGAAGGCGAGTGAGGCATCGACCGTCACCTGTGACGTGTCGCGGCCGCGCACCACCTCCAGCAGCTTCATGATGTGGACGGGGTTGAAGAAGTGCAGCCCCACCACCCGCTCCGGCCGCGCCGTCGACGCCGCGATCCGCGACACGCTGAGCGATGACGTGTTGCTCGCCAGGATCGCGTCCGCCTGGGCGGCTTCGTCGGCCTCGCGGAAGATGCGCTCCTTGAGCTCCATCGCCTCGGGGACGGCCTCGATCATCAGCCCCGCGTCCGCCACGGCGGCGCGGAGGGTCTCGGCGGCGCGCAGGCGGCCGCGAGCGGCGGCGGCATCCGCGGCGGCGACTTTGCCGCGCTCCACGCCCTTGTCCAGGTTCTCGCCGATGCGGGCGAGGGCGCGGTCGACGGCGCCGGGCATGGGATCGAAGAGCGCCACGCCGTAGCCCGCCATCGCGCACACCTGCGCGATCCCGTGCCCCATGGTGCCGGCGCCGATCACGGCGACGCGGGAGTTGGAAAGCTCGCTCATGTCAGCCCTTGGAGTTGCGCGCCGGGAGGTTGCCGAGCGCGTTGCACACGGTTCCGAAGACGCGCTTGCCGTACCTGTGCTCCGCGAACGGCTGCGGCGCCCCCGCGGAATCCGCCGCGGCGCCCAGGTCCGTCACCACGCGCGTACCGCAGTTGATGCGGTGGCGCGATTCGGATTTCAGGGTGGAGGTCGCCGGGGCGTCGGGCGCGGCACGGACGGCCTCCGTCTGGCGGATCCAGACGACGCGCGTCCCCGTCTCCAGGACGATGCGCGAGGTGTCCAGCGAGGTGACGACGTTGTTGCTGGCGCCCAGCGTGATCCACGGCGCGGGCGAGCGCGGCACGTCGGGCGCCTTGCACGCGACTACCGTTACCAGTAACGCGACTCCGAATTTTCGTGCTCTCATCGTACCAGCTCGGGGAGGCGCTTGCATAGGGCAGGGAGCACGTACTGGCCAAACGGGTGCTCACGGAACGTATGCCAGCGAGTGCCCGGGCCGCGATCGACGATGCGGCCCGCGGCGTCCCGGGTCTCCATCGCGAGGTCGTCTACGCGCTCGGCGGCACAGGTGATCCGCTGGTGTGCGTCCACGCGGGTGAACGGCTTGCTTCCCGGCAGGGAGTCGGCTGCGGCTTCTGCATAGTCGAAGCGGAGCCACACGTCCGCGACGCCCCCGCGCACCGAGAGCCGCGACGTGTCGACGGAGGCGAGCGCCTGGCCGCCTTCGAAGATGACAACCCAGGGAGCGCGCGGCGCGGGGATCTGCGCCTGGCACGCGGTGGAGCCGACCAGTGCGGCGGATGTGATAAAGTGGAGTCGGTTCATCAGGGCAGGGAGGCGGTCATTCGCCGCGGAAGACGGGGGGGCGCTTTTCGTTGAAGGCGGCGATCCCCTCGCGCGCGTCGGCGGAGCGGAAGCAGGCCATCTGCTCGTCGCGCTCGGCGGCGAGGATCTCGTCCAGCGTGGCGTCCAGGGAACGGGCTAGCGTGCGCTTGGCGGCGGCGAGGGCGAGCGGCGGCTTGGCCGCGAGCTCCGCCGCGAATGCGCGAACCTCGTCCTCGAAGCGGTCCGCGGGGACGACGCGCTCGACGAGGCCGATCCGCAACGCCTCGTCCGCGGGGACCATGCGGGCGGAGAGGATCAGCTCCGCGGCGCGCCCGGCGCCCACCAGGCGGGGGAGGAACCAGCTGCCGCCCCAGTCGGGGTGAAGGCCAATGCGGTTGAAGGTCAGCCCGAACGACGCCTTGTCCGACGCGATGCGGACGTCGCACGCCAGCGCCAGCGACGCGCCGGCGCCCGCCGCGGGGCCGTTCACCGCCGCGATCACGGGCTGGCGCACCGCGCGGAGGCGGCGGACCGCGCGCATCCCGGACTCCACCAGCCGCTCGAACGCCTCGCTGTCGCCGCGGTCCACGAGATCGCCGGTGACCTCCAGGTCCGCGCCGGTGCCGAAGGCGCGGCCGTTACCAGTGATGACCAGAACCCGCACCGCCTCGTCGTCCGCGGCGCGGGCGATGGCGTCGTGCAGGTCGTCGCGCATGGTGCCGGCGAAGGCGTTGAGGCGCTCGGGGCGGTTGAGGGTGATCCAGGCGACGCCGTGCTCGACGCGGAGCAGGACGGTGTCGGTCACTCGACGCGCTCCACGATCATCGAAATCCCCTGGCCCACGCCGATGCACATGGTGGCGAGTCCGTAGCGCACGCCGCGGCGCCGCATCTCGTGCACCAGCGTGGTGAGGATGCGCGCGCCGGAGGAGCCCAGCGGGTGGCCCGTCGCGACCGCTCCGCCGGAGACGTTCACGATCTCCGGATCCAGCCCCAGCTCGCGGACGCAGGCGACGGACTGCGCGGCGAAGGCCTCGTTGATCTCCGCCAGCCCGACGTCCTCGATGCGCAGCCCCGCGCGGGCCAGCGCCTTTCGCGTCGCGGGCACGGGGCCGATCCCCATGCGCTGCGGCTCCACGCCGGCCACGTCGCTCGCCACCACGCGCGCCATCGGCCTCAGCCCCATTTCCTCCGCCACCGCGGCGGAGGCGACGAGGAGGGCGGAGGCGCCGTCGTTGAGGCCGGACGCGTTCCCCGCCGTCACGGTGCCGCGCTCCGCGCGGAAGGCGGCGCGCAGGCCGGTCAGCGACTCCAGCGTGGTGTCGGCGCGCGGGTGCTCGTCGGTCTCCACCACCCTGGGCGGACCCTTGCGCTGCGGGATCTCGATGGGGACGATCTCGCCCGCGAAGTGGCCGGCGGCGATGGCGGCGGCGGCGCGCTGCTGGCTGGCGAGCGCAAAGGCGTCCTGGTCCGCGCGCGACACGCCGAACTCCTCCGCCACGATCTCCGCCGTCTCGCCCAGAGAGACGGTCCACTCCTTGGGCATCTTCGGATTGACGAAGCGCCACCCCAGGAGCGAGTCCGCCATCTCGGGCACACCGCGCGCATACCCTTCCTGCGGCTTGAGCATCACCCACGGCGCGCGGGTCATGCTCTCCACCCCGCCGGCCACGAACAGCTCCCCCTCGCCGGCGCGAATGGCGTGCGCGGCGGAGCGGACGGCCTGGAGCCCCGACCCGCAGAGCCGGTTCACCGTCTGTCCCGGCACCGTTACTGGTAACCCGGCCAGGAGCCCGGCCATGCGCGCGACGTTGCGGTTGTCCTCGCCCGCCTGGTTGGCGCACCCCATGATCACGTCGTCGATGCGCGCCGCGTCCACCCCGGTGCGCTGCACGAGGGCGCGGATGACGTGCGCCGCCAGGTCGTCCGGCCGCACGGAAGCGAGCGAGCCGCCGTACCTGCCGACGGGCGTACGAACGGCGTCGAGGATGTATGCGTCGGTCATGAAAAAGAAGTCCTAAGTGCTAAGTCCTAAGTGCTGGGTGCTGGTGAATCGTAGTTCAGCACTTGGCACTTAGGACTTAGCACTTTCAGTTTACCCCAGACTCACCCACACGCTCTTCACCTGCGTATACAGGTCGAGCGCGTGCTTCCCCAGCTCGCGGCCGTAGCCGCTCTGCTTGTAGCCGCCAAAGGGGGAAGCGGTGTCCAGGTTGTGGTAGGTGTTGATCCACACCGTGCCGGCGCGCAGGCGGTGCGCGGCGAGGTGCGCCTTGCCGATGTCGCGCGTCCACACGGCGGCGGCCAGGCCGTAGATGCTCGAGTTGGCGATGTGGATCGCCTCGTCCATGTCCTTGAACGTCGTGATGCCCAGCACGGGGCCAAAGATCTCCTCGCGCGCGATCGTCATCTCCGGCGTCACGCGGTCGAAGATGGTGGGGTTCAGGAAGTAGCCTCGCATCCCGTTGACCTCCACCCGCTCGCCGCCCGTCAGCAGCTCGGCGCCCTCCGCCTTTCCCTTCTCCACGTAGCCGAGCACGCGGTCCATCTGCTCCTGCGACACCAGCGGCCCCAGGCGGGTCTTGGGGTCGAGCGGGTCGCCCGCCTTCAGCTTGCCGGCGCGCGCCAGCAGCTTCTCCACGAACTCGTCGCGGACCGACTCCTCCACCAGGAGTCGCGAGCCGGCGGTGCACGCCTGGCCGGCGTTGTAGAAGATCGCCATCGAGGCGCCCTTGACCGCGGCGTCCAGGTCCGCGTCCGCCAGGACGATGTTGGGGCTCTTGCCGCCCAGCTCCAGCGACACGCGCTTCAGCGACCCCGCGGCCTCGCGCTGGATGATCTTGCCGACCTCGGTGGAGCCGGTGAAGGCGATCTTGTCCACGTCCGGGTGCCTCACCAGCGCCGCCCCCGCGGACTCGCCGAAGCCGGTGAGCACGTTCAGCACCCCGGCCGGGAGCCCCGCCGCGGACGCCACGCGCGCCAGCTCCAGCGCGGTGAGCGGGGTCTGCTCGGCGGGCTTCAGCACCATCGTGTTCCCGCACGCGATGGCCGGCGCCACCTTCCAAGCGGCCATCTGCAGCGGGTAGTTCCACGGGATGATGGCTCCGCAGACGCCCATCGGCTCGCGGCGCGTGTAGTTGAGGTACGGGCCGGGCACGGGGATGACCTCGCCCTCGATCTTGTCCGCCCACCCCGCGTAGTAGCGGAAGCAGTCGATCGACTCCTTGACGTCGATCTTGCGCGCCTCGTTCACCGGCTTGCCGTTGTCCATCGCCTCCATGCGCGCCAGCTCGTCCGCGCGCGCCTCCAGCCCGTCCGCAATGGCGTACAGGATGCGGCCACGGGCGCGGGCGTCCATCCCGGGCCAGGGGCCGTTCTCGAAGGCCTCGCGCGCGGCGCGTACGGCGCGGTCCACGTCCGCCTCCGCCGCCGCCGCCACCTGCGTCAGCGGCTCGGCCGTGGACGGATTCATCGTATCGAAGGTGTCTCCGGACTCCGCGGCCTGCCACTCGCCGCCGATGTAGAGCTGTCCGGGCTGGATGTCCATCATGTGGTCTGCCATGGGTACCAAGACTAGGGAATAGGGATTCAGGGGATAGGGAATAGGGATCAGGGAAACTCGAAGCGGACAGCCCCGGCCAGGAGCGGTGCTTCTGCTGTTCCCTGATCCCTAATCCCTAATCCGTAATCCCTGCAGTTATCACTTGCCCGTGAACTGCGCCGTCCGCTTCTGCACGTACGCGTTCAGCCCTTCCTTGGCGTCCTGCGAGTTGAAGAGGAGCGCCTGCAGCTCGCGCTCCAGCGCGAGGCCCTGCTCCAGCGGGAGCTCGGCGCCGCTCTGGCAGGAGCGCTTGATGTTGCCCACCGCAAACGTGGCCTTGCCGGGGCGCGTGAACTGGCGCGCGTACTCCAGCACCTGCGCCAGGAACTCGTCGCGCGAGCCGGCGTCCAGCACCTTGTTGACGATCCCCAGCGACTCGGCCTCTTCGAAGTCGAAGTTGGTCCCTTCCACCATCAGCTGGATCGCCTTGGAGGTGCCCACCAGCTTGGTGAGGCGCTGCGTGCCGCCCGTGCCCGGGAGCACGCCCAGCGCCACCTCGGGCAGCCCCACCTTGCCCGCGCCGCGCCGCGCGATGCGCAGGTCGGCCGCCATGGCGATCTCGAGCCCGCCGCCCACCGTGTGGCCGTTGAGCGCCGCGATCACCAGCTTGGGCGTGTGCTCCAGCCGCAGCAGCGTCTCGTTGGCGTGCAGGCAGAAGTAGTACTTCCAGGTGGGGTCCGCCTGCTGGAGCATGTTGATGTTGGCCCCCGCGCAGAAGAACTTCTCCCCCTTGCCCACGATCACGATCACGTCGACCGTGGGGTCGAAGCGCGCGCGGAGGATGGCGGCGTCGATCTGCACCATCATCTCGTGCGTGTACGTGTTCGCCGGCGGATCGTCGAGCGTAAAGATCGCGACGCCTTCCTGCACTTCGTAGTGCACCAGCGTCTTCGTGTCGCCCTGCGTTTCGGTGGTCGCGTTCGCCATCTTTGCTCCGGGTGTTGTAATAAGTAACGGTGTGCGCGCCGGTCAGGGCTGCTCGGAGCGCCACATCGCGGGGTGCGCGTCGCCCGGCGCGGCTGCGCGGGCGGCGTCGGACATGGCGGCGCCCGGGGGGAGGAAGCCCTCCACGAAGATCCGGTGCATGTCGTCCACCAATTGGTCGATGGGGACGTCCACCTCCGGGCGGTGCCAGTTGTACAGCCAGTTCATCATCCCGAACAGCGAAAAGGTGGCCACCCGCAGGTCCACCCCGCCGTCCGGCCGCAGCTCGCGGAGGATCTCCATGGCGAGCTCCGTCAGCCGCTTCTTCTTCGCGTTCACCCGCCGCCGGAACTCGCCCGTGAGCGACTCGCCCTCGTGCGACAGCACCTTCATCTCCGGCGTGTTGGCGATGAAGTAGCGCAGGTGGTTCTCCATCAGCAGGCGCAGGCGGCGCTGGGGGTCCGCCTCGTCCGCCACCAGACGCTCCAGGTTGTCCAGCAGCGTGCCGAAGGCGTGGTCCTGGATGAGGAAGAGGAGCTCTTCCTTGCTGTTGAAATAGTAGTACAGCCCTGAAAGCGATACGCCCGTGGCGCGCGCGATGTCGCGGATGCTCGCCTGGTGATAGCCCTTCTCGGCGAAGATCGCCGCGGCCGTCCGCAGGATGCTCTCCAGCTTCTCGTCGTACGCGCTGCGCTCGTCCGTCATGTTCCGGGTTGAGTGGGCGGATGTATCGAACGTCCGAACAACCTAGCCCGCGCCGAGAAGGGGTGTCAAGCCACGGCCCGCCCCTTGCTTGACGGGGGACAAACCCCTGTTTAGCTTGGATTTTCTCCCCGGCTGGACCCCGCTTTCGATGGCGATCCGTATGCCGCATCGCTTCTGCCCTCCGCTCCGGGCGCTCGCCGCCGCGCTCGCGTGCACCGCGGCCGCCTGCGCCGACCTTCCCACCGCCCCCGGGTCGTTCGTGCGGGAGGCAGGGGGCTCGGTGTGGGTGGCGGTGGTGGAGCCGGCGGGGTTCCCCACGGCACGCACCTGGCTGGGCTCGCTCCCCGGCAGCGCACCGGAGGGGGCGGCCGCACGCACCACGCTTGCCGATGCCTCGCGCGTGCGTAAGACGGGAGAGATCGAGGGAGCGCTCCTGCTGGAGAACCGCGCCGCCCGCGAGGCTGCGGCCGCCCTGCGCCACCCCGATGCGCGTCTCCTGCTGGTCGCCCTCGCCGCGGCGGACGAATGGGTCGAGCGCGCCGCGCTTCGCACCGAGGGCGGCCGCTTCCCCGAGCTCGCGCGCGCGGAGCTGGAGATGCGCGAGGGGAGTGCCCGCGCCCGCACGCGCATGGCCGCGGGCGACACGGCGGGCGCCGTTCGCGAGATCGTGCTGCTGGCCGAGACCGCGCGCGCGTGGGCTCCGCTGGCCGTCGCTCTCCGCGCCGTGCGCGACGCCGAGCGGCGCATCGACACGACCCCCAACCCCTCCGCCAACCTCCTGCGCGCGCGGCACCTCCTCCGCGGCGCCCGCGAGGGCGTGGCGATGGGCGAGCCGATGCGTGCGCTGCAGCGTGCCACGTACGCCCTGCAGCTCATCGACCAGGAGGGCGGCGCACGCGGACGTTGAATCCGCACCCGCCGCCGGTTACATTGGTGGCCTCGTCGCCCGGATGGCGGCGGACGTGAGCAGTTGGCTGCGGTGGCGTAATGGTAGCCGCAATCGCCTCAAAAGCGATCGGGAGTAATCCCGTGTGGGTTCGAGTCCCACCCGCAGCATGCAAATAGAACAAGGGCACCTCGCGGGAGGTGCCCTTGTTCGTTTCGGCGGGCGAACGCCGGGGGATGAACGCCGGGGGAGAATCCCCCGGCTGGAACTACGGGAAGACCGCTGAAGCGGTCTCGCGGGTTCTGTCATTCTGAGGGAGCCGCCTACGCCGGGGTTCGCATTCTCGCTCAGGCTCTCGCGGCGACCGAAGAATCTAGCCGGCGAGGCAAGAGGCCAGCGGGTAAGGACGAGCCCCTCGGAACGCGCAGTAGATCCTTCGCTCCGCGCCGGAGATTGGAGCCGAGAAGAGGACCGTGCGGCGCGTCGCTCAGGATGACGGGGTGTGATCAACCGGCTCGCGTGAAGACCGCCTCGTGAACGGTTTGTGAGCCGTCCGCCGTGTGCTCGGTGAGGGTCGCCTCCATGCGCGCGGGGGAGGTGACGACGGCGCGCAGCTCCAGGTCGCGGCCACCGAGGATCATGCGGCCGGTGCTCACGACGGCGTCCTGGGGACCGCTCCGGGCTCCGCGCACGTATGCGTCGACCGTCACGTAGCCGCTCGGGCGCCGCTGCTGGGCGGTCCAGCGGGTGTAGAGGGAGCCCTCCAGGTCGGCCACGACAACCGTGAAATCCGTCAGCGAGCCGACGATGGCCGAGGAAGACCAGAGCCCCGCCAGGTCCACCCACGTGTCGTACGGATCCGGGCCGGTCTCCTCCGCGGGAGGAGCCGCAGCCGGCGGAGGAGCGGCATCGGCAGGCTGCGGCCTCGCCGCGGGTGGCTCGGCGGCTGGGGCATCGGATGAGATGGGGCGGGCGCGCCAGGCCGCGAGCGCGTCGCGGATCTCGTCGAACGAGCCGTCCAGCGCGTCGTGGTCGGACTGCACCACCGTGGCGAGACGGGCGAACGCGCCCCGCATGGGAGCGGGTACCTTGAGCGTGATCATCTCCAGGCCGCGGGCTCGCTCGCGGGCCCTGAAGCTCGCCTGGCGCTTTCGTGCGGCTGCCCGTTGCGCGGCGCGCCTTGCCGCTTCCACGTCCGTCGGATCGCTCGACATCGTCACTCCAGGCGTGCGGTGGTTACAAGTTATGCCAGGCGTGCAATAGTTAAGCGAGTGGGTGCCTCCGTGGCAAGGGGAACGTTCGCGATTCCGTGATAAGTAACGTATGCGGATGCCGGGCCTCCAAGGGCGCTTCGGCGCTCGTTCCGGTTCGGGAACGTAAGCATGTTCCCTGATGGGAACGCGCATCCCGGTTCCCGGCGTGGCGGTAATGCGCAAATGGCGGCGCCACAACACGTTGCGGAACTTGAGCCAAACGGTGCGCATCTTGTATGACTCTTCCGCGCCGGTCCCACCCGCGGCCCGCATATCTTTCCCGCCCGGCTCCCTCGGTACTGAGTAAGCCTCTGCCTATGTCTGCGAGACTCCGAACCATCCTGTTCGCCGTGGCGTTCGCGCTGCTGGCCTTCGCGCCCGGCGCGTGGGCCGCGCCAGGCGTGTCGGTGACCATGGTGAGCAGCCCACGGCTCACGCTGGACAGCAACACCCCCTGCACCGGGCCCCAGGCCGCCTACGTCTCCTTCCAGGTGACCAACACCTCCGGGACGACGCAGACGAACCTGCGCAGCACGATCTCCGGCTTCGCGGGAGGAATCACGCTGGCGGGCGGGCAGGCGGCCGGGCAGTGGATCGGTACGCTGGCCCCGGGCGCGAGCCGCACGCTGTGGTGGTTCGTCAGCTATCCGTGCACCTTTGGGATCAGCAACGCGCTGGTGGTGTCGGTGAGCGACAACACCGCGGGCTCCACCACCGGCATCGGCACGGTCACCACCAGCAGCATGATCAGCGCCCAGGCGGGCGGCATCGTGAACACCGCGACGCTGGGCGCCGGCGCGGTGGTGGGGCAGACGATCACCATGGACGTCTCATACGACTTCGGCGGCGCCAGCGCCAACGACACGTACAACCTGCAGCCGGCGGGCAACAACACATTCAGCGGCGGTTGCTTCCAGCTGGTCCGCACGACGGTGACGTCGTCCAACGTCCCCGCGATCCCCACGGGAACGGAGAACCAGCAGTACTTCACGGCCACCGCGAGCGCCACGGGGAACGGGTACACCATCGTCATACGCTACTACTTCAAGTACCTGTGCGCGGGGGTCACCACGCTGGCGAGGCCGTACTCCAACCAGAACAGCGGCACGCAGCTCAAGTACTCGTCGAACTACCAGAACTTCGCGGGAGGGGTGGGTATCAGCTATCCGGGCGCCACCAACCCGTTCGTCGTCACGAAGTCCGTCACGCCGACCGCGGTCCCGTCCGGCAGCACCGTCACGTACACGGTCGTCATCTCCAACCCGTCTTCCTACAACTCCGAAGTCGACTCCATCGTCGACGTGCTCCCTAGCGGGGTAGTCTACGGCGGGATCGCGCCGGGGAGCCAGGTGACCACGGGCTCGCTCCCCGCCTCCGGAAGTACGGGAACGATCGTGTGGCGGGGGAGCCAGCCGACGCCGTACGCCATCCCCGCGCAGGGATCGCTGACGCTCAAGTACACCGCCACAATCGCGGCCGCGGGCCAGTACACGAACAGCGTCAGGGCGATCACCGGTACCACGCAGCTCGGCCAGACCGCTTCGGCCACCGTGACCGTGGGCACCGCGAACCTCTCGGTGACCAAGACGGGGCCCGACTCGGTGGTGGTGAGCGACACCATCAAGTACGTGCTCACCGTCCGCAACCTGGGGCCGGAACGAGGATACGGCGTCGTCCTGAGCGACACCCTCCCGGTGGGCGTGACCTTTGTGCGCGCCACGCGCACCCCCACGCTGGTGGGACGGGTGCTCACCTGGCCCTCGCTCGCGACGCTGGACTCGGGAGCGGTGCGGACGGACACCGTGGTCGTGGTGGCGCCGGCGACGCTGGGGTCGATGGTGAACGTGGGAGCCGCGTCTTCCAGCAGCTACGACAGCGACGCGACGAACAACAACGGCACCGCGCCGGCCTCGCGGGTGACGACGACGATGAAGTCCTCGATCTCGGTGACGCCGGACGGGCTCGCCTCGCCGACGCCGCGGCTGCCGGGCGGCGCGTACGGGCAGGCGTTCAACGTGCAGAACCTGTCGCCGGCACCGGGCACGTACGCCCTTTCGCTTCGCACCACGGCCACCGGAGCCGCGGCGGTGTTCATCGCGGTGGACAGCGTGACCGGTCCGGGGATCGCGACGCCGGCCTCGTACGCCACCGCAACGGTGCCGCTGGGCGGACGCACGACGACGGTCTACACGGTGTGGTACCGCGTCCTCGCGGGCGACACGGCGGTGAACACGCAGTTCCTGAGGGCGCGCGCCGTGAGCGACACGCTGTTGCGCGACGACGGCTTCGCCGAGGTGCGGCGCGTGCGGCCGGTGCTGACCCTCAGCAAGACGGTGTCGCCCACCGGCACCCTCGCTTCGGGAACGGACCTCACCTACACGCTCAAGATCGCGAACGTGGGCGAGTACGCGGCGCGCGCCGTGACCGTCACGGACTCGGTGCCCACGCAGGTGATGTTCAAGGTGGGGAGCGTTTCGCAGACGCTGCCGTCGGGGCTGACCGCCGCCGTCGCGTACCGGGACAGCACCGGGGCGGCGATCACACCGGGCGGGAACGCGGCGTGCATGGTGACCGGCGGCTACGACAGCTGCGTGCGGCGGATCGTGTGGACTCTGTCCGGCGACCTCCCCGCGGGTGCCTCCCTCTCGGACGGGCAGTTCGCCTTCATAGCGCGAATAAAATGAACCCCTCCCCACCCGTGCGCGTGCCCCAGGCCACGGACGTGACGCAGACGTGCAGCGGCGCGAGCGAGAGCTCCCCGCGCGCGCTCTGCGTCTCCGTGCGTCCGCGCACCAGGTGGCTGCGGGTGGCGCTCGCCTTTGCGCTGGCGGCGGGCGGGGCGGGGGAGGCGGCGGCGCAGGAGGGGATGGGGCCGGGGCACACCGCGCTGGTGGACGTGGGGATCCACACAGGCGGGTCGTACACCACGGACTGGTTCACCACCCCCGGCGCGGAAGGCGAGGAGGGATGGGACCCTGGGTACGCGCCGACCTTTGGCGGATTCGCGCAGCTCTGGCTGGACCCGCGCTTCGGGGTGCGGGTCCACGGGGTGTACCTCCCGCAGAACCTCCCCGAGCAGGGCGGGCTCGACCAGAGCACGCGCGTCGTCAACAGCTACCTGTACGACGTGGACCTGGTGATGCGTCCGTTCGTCCTCTCCACGCCCAACCGGCTCCTGCAGACGGTCTACCTCTTCGTGGGCGGCGGCGGCTACACGGCCGACATCGGCGACTTCATGGCGCCCGGCGGGGAAGAGTCGTGCGTCCCCCACGAGTCGTGGACGCCGTCGGGAGTCTGCGTATCCACCGACCCGGATTACTCGACCACGGGGATGGCGGTGGCGGGGGCGGGGATCAGCCTGGCCCGCGTCACCGATGACGTGGAGGCGTTCGGCGAAATCGCGGTGCACGCGTACGACTCGCCCGCCCACGTAGTTGAAGGTGCCGCGGGAGAGGACCGCCTGACGTTCACCCCGCGCGCCGTGATCGGCCTCAAGGTCGGTCTGGGCCGTCGTGCGGCGCGCGCGCCGAAGCCGATCGCTCCGCCGGCTCCGCTCCCCGCGCCGCAGCCCCCCGCGCCCGAGCCGCCCGCTCCCGAGCCCGTGACGCCGCAGCTCGAGCAGATCCAGGTGTGCGTGATCAGTAACGGGACGCTGGCGAACGTAGCCGCGCAGCGCGACCCGCTGTCGGGCGACACGACCGTCGCCGGACAGCCGTTCACCGCGGCTCTTCCGCAGGGCGAATCCGCCGCGGCCGCACCCTGGTTCGTCGCGGACGAGCCGGTGGTCTTCGAAGGACGGCGCTTCGTGAAGTTCGGCCTGCCGCGCCTGCTGCGCGCGGGCGACGTGACGCGGGTGGGCGAGTTCCGCGGCGTGGGCGTCTTCGCCGAGCCGAACGTGCGGCGGACCGAGGTCATCTACCTACCCACGGGCTCCGGATGCGAGCTCCAGCCGTACCAGCTCGAGGTAAAGGTAGGCGCGGTCCGCGGGTAGCCCTCCAGACTACGTGTGCCCAAATGGGAACGTCCCCCGTTCCCGTTTGGGCACACGTTCCTTGCCGGAACCCTCCGTTGTTCTCCCTAAGTGACTGATTGGCAATGAGTTAAGGCGGCGGGCGCCACGGCCCGCCGCTTGTATTAGGAGTACACGTGCGAACTCCCGTCCGCACGCCGGGCCGGCCATGAACGACACGCTTCATGGGGCCCTGCCAGAACCACCGAAAGAGTACACTCACCGGTCCGCTGCGGGCCGATCTCATCCCTAAAGGCGAGGTTCCCATGAAGTCGATCGCACGCCTCCTGGTACTGCTTGCCCTTGCCGCGGCCCCCGCCGCGGCGCAGCAGCCCGCCGCGCCCGGCCCGCTGCGCGTGACGGCGCAGAACCGCACCGCGGCCGACCTGGCCGCCCGCGGCACGCCGCGCGGCGACGACCGCGTCCGTCCGGGCGACGTGGTGCGCTACCGCATCGCCTTCACCAACCCGCAGCGTACGCCGGTGCGGCCGGTGCTTGCGAACCCCATCGCGCCCGGGATGGCCTTCGTGGCCGGTTCGGCGCGGACCGCCCGCACGGATGCGCGGGCGGAGTACTCCATCGACGGGGGCAAGACCTTCTCCGTCCAGCCGATGGAGACCGTAGTCGTGGACGGCCGGCAGGTGCGGCGCGCCGCCGCGCCGGAGAAGTACACGCACGTGCGTTGGACCGTCGGCGGTTTCGTGGCTCCCGGGGCCACGGTCGTCGCGGAGTTCGATACCCGCTTCGGGAGCTCGTCTCCCGAGCGGAGCCAGTAAGCCCATCCCATCCCATCCCCACTCCCCAGTCCAAGGTCACAGGAGATGAACAAGACTCTACGGCGGGTAGCCCTTGCGGGGCTGCTGCTCGCCCCGTTCGCGGCCAGGCCCGCTCACGCCCAGGTGGTGACGCCGACCCCGGAAGGGACGACGATCACCAACACGGCGAGCGCAACCTGGACCGACGCGAACGGCAACACGTACTCGCCGGCCACGGCCAGCGTCAGCGTCCTGGTCGGCTTCAAGGCCGGCCCCGACGTGCAGTCGCCGGTGTCGGTGACCCCCGCGTCGCCCAGCACGGGCAACGAGATCGGGTTCACCATCCTCAACACTGGTAACGGTATCGACAGCGTGACCGCCTCCACCACGGCGGCCGCGGGCGTGACGATCACCGGCTACAAGATCGGCAGCACCACCTACGCGACCCTGGCCGAGCTGAACGCGGCGCTGGCCGGCACGCCGATCTCGGCGGGGACCAGCATAGTGGTGACGGTGGTCTACACGGTGGCTCCGGGCCAGGGTGGCCAGACGATCCCCGTGTCGCTGACCGCCACTTCGCGCCGCACGCCGGCTGTGACCGGCGCCACCGACAGCTCCACCACCAACGTGCTTCCGGCGGTCGCCGCGGCGGTCGTGGTGACGCCGGACGGCGGTACGGTGGACCGGCTTCCCAGCGGCACGGGGCCGACCACGTACACGGAGACCTTCACCGTCCAGAACACCGGCAACCGCACCGACACGTATACGCTCTCGGCCACGGCCGGCACCATCCTGAGCATCGTGTCCGTGAACGGCGCGGCGGGGACCGGCGGTTCCGTGACGCTCTCCGCGGGCGGCAGCACCACGGTGGACGTGGTCTACACCGTATCCAACAGCGCCGCGGCCGGCGCCACGGAGAGCCTGGTGCTGACCGCGACCTCCGCGAACAACGCGAGCGTGAGCGATCCGGGCAACCGGGTGATCCGCGTGGTGCGCGCGGCGATCAGCATGACCAAGGAAGTGTTCGACGACAACCAGACCACGGCGATCGGCGGGCCGCTTTCCTCCGACCGCGTGCTTCCGGGGCAGTACATCCAGTACAAGGTGACCGTCACGAACACCGGCGGCGCCGCGGCAACCCTCACGGGCACGGGCTTCGGCATCACCGACGCGCTGCCCAGCCAGGTGACGTACGTCTCCACGTCGTCGGATGCGGCGGGGTGGACGATCACCGAGAGCAGCGGCACCGTGAGCGCGGCGCTCACCGGTACGCTGGCGCCGGGCGCGAGCAGGTTCTTCTGGATTCGCGTGCGGGTCAAGTAGTCAACCGACGATCTGATCACGTAAACAGGAACCGATCCGAATGTCCTTTACTGGCACTCTCACCCGCATGGTCGCCCGCGACCCGAGCCGGACCCGCTGGGTCCGCCGGGCCCTGGCCGCCGCATGGGTGGCCGGCCTGGCAACCGTGGGGGCGCCCCGCGCCGCCACGGCCCAGGCCGGGGACACGGTCCTCGTGGTCAACCGCGTTTCCGCCACCTTCGGCACCCAGGACGGGTTCGTGGGCACGGCGGAGGCGACGGCGACGGTGGTGGTGAAGATCACGGCGGGGGTGCGGATCACCGCGCCCCAGTCGGCGGCGCTCGTCCCGGGCGAGCGGCGTGTCTTTGCGCACCGGCTGGAGAATGTGGGCAATGGGGCGGACCGGTACACCCTGGCGGCCAGCGGGCCGTCGGGGTGGACCATCCGCCTGTACCTGGACACCGATGGAAATGGGGTGCTCGGGGCGGGGGATCTCCTCGTCTCGGGTCCCGTCCCCCTGGGGGCGCGCGAGTCCGCGGCGCTCCTTCTCGTGGTTGAAGTACCCAGCAACGCGCCCGACATGGGCTCCACGGCGATCGACGTGAAGGCGACCAGCACGGCCGACCCGACCGTCACGGATTCCGTGCGCGACACCGTCACGGTGCGCCGCCCGCTCGCCGCGCTCTCGCTGGGCAAGTCGGTGGACCGCTCCGACGCGACGCCGGGCGACACCCTCCGCTACACCCTTACCTACGCCAACGCGGGCGACGCCGCTTCCGGCGCGGCCGAGGTGACCGACACCCTCGCCTCCGTGCTGAGCGCGGTCCCCGGCTCCCTGACGCTGAACGGCGCGCCGCTGACCGATGCCGCCGACGGCGACGCGGGCTCGGTGGAGCGCATCGCCGGCGGACGCCAGCTGGTGCGCGTCCGGGTCGGCGCCATCGCGGCCGGCGCGGCGGGTGGCATCTCCTTCCGCGCGGTGGTGGGCGCGGAGGCGGGCTCGGAGCCCGTCCGCAACTCCGCCACGATGAACGTGGAGCGCCTCCCCGACACTCCGCCGATGGGCGCCAACTCGCCCGTGGTGGAGACGCAGCTCGTCCGCGCGCAGCTCGCGCTGGCCAAGGAGCTGGCGGGGTCGGACACGGTTCGCGTGGGGCAGACGGCCGAGTTCCGGCTGACCTGGACCAACAGCTCCGCCGTCACCGCCCACCAGGTGGTGCTGGAAGACACCCTGCCGGCCGGGCTCGAGTTCATCCGCGCCGAGCGCGGCGCCGAAGTGGCCGGCCGCGTGGTCCGCTGGAGCCTTGGCTCGCTGCGCCCGGGCGAGACGGGCAGCGCCGTGCTGACGGTGCGCGTCGTGGCGCGTCCCCAGGATGCGGCCATCGTCAACCGCGCCACCCTGCGCGCGGCCAACGCGTCACCGGTGACGGCCGAGGCGGGCGGGCTGAAGGCGCTCGGCTTCAACGGCGACGAGCTGGTCGTCACCAAGACGGCCGGCGTGCTGGAAGCCGCCATGGGCGAGGCGATCCCCTTCACGGTCGCCGTGCAGAACAAGGCGAGCGTGGCGCTGCGCAACGTCGAGGTGATCGACATCCTCCCCGCGGGGCTGCGCTACGTGGAAGGGCGCCTCACCGGCGCCGACAGCGCGCGGGTGGAAGGGAACACCGTGCGCTTCTGGATCGGCGAGCTGCCGGCGCTGGCCACGCGCACCGTCTCGTACGTGGCGACGGTGGTGTCGCCGGGCGACGCGCGGGCTCTGCAGAACCGCGCCACGGCCACGGCCGAGGGCGGCACGCTGCGCAGCGACACCGCCAGCGCCTGGGTGCGGATGCGCGGCGGCTTCGCGGTGCAGGTGCGCACCCTGGTGGGCAAGGTGTGGATGGACGCCAACGACAACGGCCGCCAGGAAGCGGGCGAGCGCGGCGTGGCGGGCGTGGACGTGTGGAGCGCCGACGGCGAGGTGGTGACCACCGACCGCGAGGGCCGCTTCTCCTTCCGCGACGTGCGCGTCGGCACGCACGCCCTGCGCGTGGACACGGTGGGCGTGCCGGCCGGCTTCGGCTTCGCCCGCCCCCAGGACGCGGTGGTTCGCGTGCGGATGGAAGGGTGGACGACGCCGCGCGTGGACTTCCGCCTGGTGCCGCGCGGCGGCGCCGCGACCGTGACGGTCACGGGCCCCAACGCCCCGGCCGAGCGCACCGTCGGCGGCGGCCCCGCCGCGCCGGTCGCGCCCTCCGCCGACGCGCCGGTTAAAAAGGACTCGCTCCCCGCCGCCCCGCGTGTGGCCCCCGCGCGCACCGAGGAAGCCCGCCAGGCGGACGCCGCCAGCAGCTTCGCGACGGGGCCGGCGGTGCGCTTCTTCGCCCCGGCGGACGGCGCGGTGATCGCCACCAACCGCGTCTTCGTGGGCGTGCGCGGCGAGCCGGGCGCCACGGTGCGCCTCTTCGACGGCGACTCCGCGATCGCCGAGGCCACCCTGCGCCCCGACGGCGTGGCGGACTTCATCGGCGTGCAGGTGGGCGCCGGTCCGCACCGCCTGCGCGTGGAGATGAAGAACTCGTGGGGCCAGCAGCGCGCGGACAGCCTCGCCCTGCACGTCTCCGGCGAGGCCGGCCGCTTCGAAGTGGACGGCACCGTGGCCGCGCTGCACGCCGGCGCCCCGCGCGCCGACACGGTGCGGGTGCGGGTGCTGGACACGTGGGGCGTCCCGCTGGCCGGCGGCATCGCCGTCACGGTGGAAGGCTCCGGCGCCGAGCCGCTGGGCGCGGACCGCGAGCCGGCCTCCCCCGGCCAGCAGCTGCGCGCCGACAGCGCGGGAATGCTCTTCGTGCCGGTGCGCCCCGGCCACATCGTCGGCCCGGGCGAACTCCGCCTCTCCTCGGGAAAGGCCGCCGGCCGCATCCCGCTGCGCGTCCTTCCCTCCACCCGCCCGCTGATCGCGACGGGCGTGGGGCAGATCGGCGTGGGCGCGGCGCCGGACGCGTTCGGCGCGGTGACGGTGCGCGGCTCGGTGGGCCGCGAGACCACGGTGAGCGTCTCCTACGACTCGCGCCGCGGCAGCCAGGCGGACGACTTCTTCGCCCGCGGCTACGACCCGAACGACGAGTCGCGCTATCCCACCTTTGGCGACGGGAGCGAGCGGCGCGTCCTCTCCTCCTCCACCCAGAAGGTCTCGGCGCGCGTGGAGCGCGGCTACGACTGGGTGGCGATGGGCGACGTGGAGACCGGCGACTTCGGCGGCGACCCGCGGCTGGGGACGTACGGCCGCTCGCTGACCGGCGTAACCGGGCGCGTGGCGACCGGCGCGGTGACGTGGCGCGGCTTCGGCAGCATGACCGACCAGGTGCTCGCCCAGCGCCAGGTGCGCGGCAACGGCACCTCCGGACCGTACCGCTTCGGAAACTCCGTGCGCCCGGGCACCGACCGGGTGGCCGTTGAGGTGCGCGCCCGTGAGAACGCGGCCCGCGTGATCTCGCGCCAGGAGCTGGTCCGCTGGTCCGACTACCAGATCGACTACGCCACGGGCGAGGTGCTCCTGCAGCACCCGGTTCCCACCAACGACCTTGCCGGCAACCCGGTGTTCGTGGTGGCGATGCTGGAGAGCCGCTCGGGCGGCGAGGCCCGCTTCGTAGGCGGCGTGCGGATGGAGGTGGACGCCGCCCGCATCCTTCGCATGGGCGCAACCGGCGACTCGCTGGCCTTCTCGGTGATGGGCGTGCGCGACGGCGGCGAGCCGACGTCCGGCTTCGGCGGGCAGGACCTGCTGGGCACCGGGGTGCGCCTGCGCCGCGGCTCCCTCTCCCTGCGTGGCGAGATGCTCCGCTCGCAGCGGCCCGACTCGTCGGCCTTCGCCGGCCGCGCGGAAGCTTCCGTGTCGTTGTTCAAGGACCGCGCGCGGATCGGGGCCGAGTGGCTCAAGGTTGGCGCCGGCTTCGCGCCGGGCACCGACCCGCGCCTCAGCGCCGGCGTGCAGGAGATCCGCGCCATCGGCGAGCTCCGGCTCTCCCCCGCCAACAGCTTCAGCATCACGCACGACCGCCAGCGCTTCGACGGCTTCGGGATGGAGCGCGCCAGCACCATGCTGCGCAGCCGCAACGTGGTGGCCGGCCGCCCGCTGGTGACCGAGGCGGGGATGACGAGCGACAACGACGGGAGCGGCACCGCCGCCTCCGCGCTGGGCAAGATGACGCTGTCGGTGACGCCGCGCGCCGACGTGTGGCTGGAGGGCGCGCACGTCCTCTCCGACCGGCGCCCGGTGCTGGGGAGCACGACGCTTCCCTCGCGGCCGGACCAGATGGGCCTCGGCGCATCGTACCGCGTCTTCGGCAGCACGCGCATCGAGGGCACGCACCGCTGGGTTACGACGCACGGCGACTCGGCCGGCAGCTACGGCCTCAGCTCCGTGAACGTGCGGACCGGCGCCATCCTGGGCGGGCAGATGTGGGGCGGCCTGGAGCGCGCCGACACCGAGCGCGCTTCGCACTCCGCGGTGCTGGGCTGGAACCAGCGGCTGAGCCTGAATGGCGGCTGGGCGCTCAACGTGCTGGCCGAGCGCCACTTCGGCCTCAACCGCGCCTCGCTCCTGGACCCCACGCGCGCCCTTCCCTTCGCGCAGACGGAGCGCGACCGCTGGTCGACGGGCGCCGGGGTCGAGTACCTCCCCACCGACAGCGCGCTGCGCTTCTCGGCGCGGGCGGAGCTGCACGGCGGCGCCGAGGCCCAGGGCTACCGCATCGACGTGGCGGGCGACCTTCCCATCGGCTCGTCCGCGGCGCTCCTCACGCGGCACGACTGGTGGCAGGACAACCGCAACGTGGGCAACGGGATGCAGCTCGCCCGCCGCGACCGCTCCCTGCTGGGCCTGGCGATGCGCCCGGCGCAGCACAACGACCTGAACGTGCTCGCCAAGCTGGAGTGGCGGAACACGGTCAACCCGCTCCTCGCCGGGAGCGTGGGCTCGTCGGCACTTTCCGAGCGGCGGCTGATCGGCGCCACGGACGCGCTGTGGGCCGTGCGCAAGGGTACGGAGATCGGCGCGCGCTACGCGGTGCGCTGGGCTTCGCGCCAGGACAGCAGCTCGGGGCTGGGCGCCGTGTCCAACCTGGCGCACTTCGGCGGCGCGCGCCTCCAGCAGGAGATCCGCGGCCCGCTCTCGATGCGGATGGACGGACGCGTGCTGCTGGACGCGACCGGCCGCGCCTCCCGGTGGAACCTGGCGCCGGCGCTGGTGGCCGCGCTGGGGCCGCGGGTTGAGGTGGAGGGCGGCTACCGCTTCGGCAACCTGATCGATCCCGACTTCGCGCAGCAGGGCGGGCGCGGCTTCTATGCCACCCTGGGCGTGCGCTTCACGGAGAGCGCGCTGACCAGCGCGGCGGACTTCTGGCGCGAGCGCATCGCGCGCGACCGATAAGAACCAAGGCACACTTCGATGGCACTCCCGAACGCGAAGCGCCCGCTGGTCGCCCTGGCGGACGACGACGAGATCCACGCCGAGGTGGTCTCCATGTGGCTGGACCGGCACGGCTTCGAGGTCGTGCGGTTCGGCACCGGCGACGAGCTTCTGGCCTGGGCGCAGGGCGGGCCCGCCACCCGCCCGGACGCCCTCCTCCTGGACGTGGAGATGCCCGGCCGTGACGGCTTCCAGGTCCACCAGGAGCTGCGCCGCATCACCGACTTCTCCACCACGCCCACGGTGTTCGTGAGCGGCATCGCGCCCGATCGATTGGCGGCGCGCGCCCGCGAGGTCGGCGCGCAGGCGTCGCTGAGCAAGGACGAGCACCTCCTCCCCCTGCTGAGCGCCTGGCTCACCGCCACGCTCCTCCCGCCCGCCGCGTAGCTGGCGAAAACGAAACAGGCTCACGCGGAGACGCGGAGGCGCTGAGAGAACTCCTCTCGGCGCCTCCGCTTTCTTGTACGTACGCATGTGATTTATCACGCCCGTGTCACGGCCCCGCTCCGCACCCCTGTACGGCACCGCCTCTACCATCAGGCACGGACATTGTAGACGACCGCGTCACGCGGCCCGCACGGCGCCGCTCACGACGACAGACAGGAGCACGCATGCTGACCGAAGAACAGCGCACGACCGTGGAGGGCCTCCTCATCCGCGAGCGCGAGCAGGTGCTGGACGCGATCGGGCATCACGACGCGGAGGTGCAGGACCTGCGCGACCGGGCGGGCGAGCTGAGCCAGTACCGCGTCCACCCCGCCGACCTCGCGACGGAGAGCCAGGAGAAGGAAAAGGACTTCATGATCACCAGCATGGAGGGCGGCCGTCTCTATGCCATCGACGACGCGCTCCGGCGGCTCTACGACGATCCCGAGAACTTCGGCAAGTGCGCCAGTTGCGGCCGCGACATCGAGTGGGAGCGCCTGGAGGTGATCCCGGAGACCACCCTCTGCGCCGAAGACGCCCGCGCGGTGGATGAGGAGACCGGCGCGGCGGACGCGGCCGATCCGCGGGAGGCGTCGCGGGCGGGGGAGTAGGAGGCCCTCACCCGGCAGCTTACAGCTGCCACCCTCTCCCACAAACAGCCGTGGGAGAGGGGACGTGAGGCCTGCGCGGATGTGCGGGCGGTGGTGTTGGGGGCAGGCACGGGCAGCCACACGGGGCGGCCCCTACGGGATGGGTGCGAAGGCAAGGGTCGGGGTGGGGCAAGGGTGGGCGCGATGAATCGCGCCCCTACCAGATCCATGCGGCGCGGACTGCAGTTCTCCCCCTCCCCCGCCTGCGCCCCCGCAGGCGGGGGAGGGGGTCGGGGGGAGGGGGCCCCCTCCCTCACACCACGTCCCGCAGCAGCAGCTGCAGCGCTTCCCGCGCCCGCATCACCCGCATCTTGAGCGCGCTGATCCCCGTTTCCAGGCGGTCGGCCATCTCCTCGTACGACAGACCCTCCACGTGCTTCAGGAGGAAGGCCTCGCGCTGGGCCTCGGGGAGGCGGGCGAGGGCGGCTTCCACCACGCGGCCCAGCTCGCTCCGCTCCAGGACGGTGCCGGGGTCGTCGTCGTCGGAGGTGGAGGCGGTGTCGTCCTTGAGCTCGACGGTGTGCTGGCGGCGGTTCTTGAGCCAGTCGCGGCAGCGGTTGCGGAGGATGCGAAAGATCCAGGCGGCAAAGCGCGACGGGTCGTTGCAGGTGTGGAGGCGCGTGTACGCCTTCACCAGCGAGTCCTGCACCAGGTCCGCCGCCGCGTCCGCGTCGCCCACCATGCCGAGCGCATGACGAAAGAGCGGATCCTGGTAGCGCTCCACCAGGATCGCGTAGCGCTCGCCCTCGCCGTCGAGGATGCGCTGGATCAGCTCCGAGTCAGTGGAATCGTGCACGGGGCACAGCACATGGAAAAACGGGGCCGCGCCGACCGCGCCGCCCCGCGCACGCCGTTTCACGGTGCCCGGTTTCACCTTGCGAGGCGCTGGGGGCGTTGCTATGTTGGCCCGCCTCCGCTGGCCCGGATGCTGCACCGCCGCGGGGCGCCCGCCGGGGCACCGCGGTACACCGGCGGGGAGTCGCCAAACTTACGTTCGCACAAGCGCTTGAGGAAGCGGAAATGGCCGCCAAGGGTCTCGAAGGGGTGGTCGTCGGCCAGTCCAGGCTGAGCTGGATCGACGGGGCTAACGGGGAGCTGATCTACGGGGGGTACGACATCGACGACCTCGCGCGGAACACCACCTTCGAGGAGGTCTGCTACCTCCTCTGGAACGGCTCGCTCCCCACCCAGCAGCAGTTGGACGAGCTGAACGGGCAGATCGCGGCGCAGCGCCGCGTTCGCCCCGAGATCATGGACATGATCCGCGCCTTTCCCAAGGACGCGGACCCGATGGCCGTGCTGCGGACGGTGACCTCCGCGCTGGGGATGTACGATCCCGACTCGGACGACAACTCGGAGCCGGAACTGCGCCGCAAGGCGATCCTGCTCACCGCGCAGCTCCCCACGGTGACGGCGGCGTACGACCGCATCCGCCGCGGGCTGGAGCCGGTGGAGCCCAAGGACGAGCTGGGCACGGCGGCCAACTTCCTCTACATGCTCAACGGCGAAGAGGCCAACGAGACGCGCATCCGCACCATGGACGTGGCGCTCGTGCTGCACGCCGAGCACGGGATGAATGCCTCCACCTTCGCCGCGCGCGTCACGGCGGGGACGCTGTCGGACGTCTACTCCGCGATCACCTCGGCGATCGGCACCCTAAAGGGTCCGTCGCACGGCGGGGCGAACGTGGAGGTGATGAACATGCTCCGCGAGATCGACGAGAGCGGCACCACGCCCAAGGAGTGGGTGCGGGACGCGCTCGCCGGCGGCCGGCGGGTGATGGGCTTCGGCCACCGCGTGTACAAGGCCACCGACCCGCGCGCCACCGTGCTGCGCGAGCTGGCCGACAAGATCATGGCCGAAGCGGGCGAGACCAAGTGGCTCGACCTGTCGGACCAGATCCGCAGCGTGATGGGCGAGGAGATGGAGGCCAAGGGAAAGAAGATCTACCCCAACGTCGACTTCTTCTCGGCCTCGGTCTACACGACGCTCGGCATCGGGATGGACCTGTTCACCGCCGTGTTCGCCATGGCGCGGACGCCGGGGTGGACGGCGCACCTCTTCGAGCAGTACGCCAACAACCGCCTGATCCGCCCCGAGGCGGAGTACGTGGGCCCGCGCGACCTCAAGGTCAAGCCCATCGCGGAGCGGTAGCGACATCGGCGGACCACCGCCTTCGGGGGCGCGGCGGAGTGCCCGCCGCGCCTTTTTTAACAGCAGTGCCAAGTGCTCAGTGCCAAGTGCTCAGTGGCTCCCGCGTGCGGACCAAGCGCTTGTTTACTGGGCACTAGGCACTAAGCACTCAGCACTTAGCACTTAGCACTTCCGTCCACCCCAAACCTTACCCCGAGCCGAAACCATGTCCGACTGGCAGCCCACTCCCCCCGCGGGCGGCGAGCGCATCGAGATCCGCGACGGCGCGCTTCAGGTTCCCGACCAGCCCATCCTCCCCTTCATTGAGGGCGACGGCACCGGGCCCGACATCTGGGCGGCCTCGCAGCCGGTCTTCGACGCCGCCGTGGAGCAGGCGTACGGCGGCAAGCGGCGCATTCACTGGATGGAGGTGCTCGCCGGCGAGAAGTCGTTCAACCAGACCGGGAGCTGGCTCCCCGACGCCACGCTGGACGCTTTCCGCGGATACCTGGTGGGGATCAAGGGGCCGCTGACCACCCCCGTGGGCGGCGGCATCCGCTCGCTGAACGTGGCGCTGCGCCAGGTGCTGGACCTGTACGCCTGCGTGCGGCCGGTGCGCTGGTTCGAGGGGGTCCCCTCGCCCGTCAAGCGCCCGGGCGACGTGGACATGGTGATCTATCGCGAGAACACCGAGGACATCTACGCCGGCATCGAGTTCGAGGAAGGCACCGCCGACGCGGCCCGCTTCAGCCAGCTGCTGGCCGAGAACTTTGGCGACCGCTTCAAGAAGGTCCGCTTCCCCGAGTCCAGCGGCTTCGGCATCAAGCCGGTCTCGCGCGAGGGGACGGAGCGCCTGGTGCGTGCGGCCATCGAGTACGCCATCGCGAACGGGCGGCGCTCGGTGACGCTGGTGCACAAGGGGAACATCATGAAGTTCACCGAGGGCGCCTTCAAGACGTGGGGCTACGAGCTGGCCGAGCGCGAGTTCGGCGACCGCGTCTTTACCTGGGCCGAGTACGACCGCATCAAGGACGCGCAGGGTGAGGATGCCGCCAACCAGGCGCAGAAGACGGCCGAGGGCGACGGGCGCATCATCATCAAGGACTCCATCGCCGACGCCTTCCTGCAGCAGATCCTGACGCGCGGCAGGGACTACGACGTCATCGCCACCCTGAACCTGAACGGCGACTACGTATCCGACGCGCTCGCGGCGCAGGTGGGCGGCATCGGGATCGCCCCCGGGGCGAACATCAACTACGTTACTGGTCACGCCATCTTCGAGGCGACGCACGGCACCGCGCCCAAGTACGCCGGCAAGGACCAGGTCAACCCGGGCTCGGTGATCCTCTCGGGCGAAATGATGCTCCGCTACCTGGGTTGGGGAGAGGCTGCGGACCTGATCATCAAGGGGCTGGAAGGCGCGATCAGCGCCAAGACCGTTACTTATGACTTCGAGCGGCTGATGGAGGGCGCCACCAAGGTGTCGTGCTCCGAGTTCGGCCGCCGGATCATCGCCCACATGTAGGGTGTACGTGCCGCCCGGCAATCCAAGCGACGCCGGGCGGTTCGTTTTCCCATGGCAAGCAAAGCATCCTGATGAAGATCTCCGTTCGCCGCGCCGGCCCGGCCGGGCAGCGGACCCCGCTGCTCGTGGCCCCCGTCTTCGAGGGCGCCGCTCCCGATGCGGCCCTCGGCGCCGAGGCCGCCGCCGCGCACGCCCGCGGCGATCTCACCGGCAAGGAAGGGGAGAGCGTCCTCCTCTACCCCGCCTCCGGTCCCGAGCGCATCCTGCTGGCAGGCGTGGGGAAGGCGGACGCGCTGACGGCGGAGAAGCTGCGCCGCCTGGGCGGGATCGCCGCCAAGCAGGCAGCGAAGGCGCGCGCCGCCGAGGCCACCGTCCTCCTTCCCGCGAGCGCGGTGGGTGCGCACGAGGCCGCTCGCGCCGTTGCCGAGGGCGTGGTGCTGGGCGCCTACACCTTCACCGAGCTGAAGGCGCTCCCCGAAGGCCAGTCCGCGCCGGTCGAGCTCGGTTCCGTCACCATCCTCCTCCCCGACGGCGCGGATGAAGGCGCCGCGGCGGAGGGTGCGCGCATCGGCGAGATCGCGGCGCGCGCGGAGAACCTGGCGCGGAACCTGGGCAACCTCCCCGGCAACATCGCCACGCCCACCTACCTGGCGGATGTGGCCGAGCGGATCGGTCGCGAGCACGGGATGAACGTCACCATCCTGGGCCCGGCGGAGATGGAGGCTGAGGGGATGGGCGCCCTCCTGGCCGTGGCGCGCGGCACCGACGAGGAGCCCCGCTTCATCGTGCTGGAGCACCGCGGCGGTGCCGAGGGTGACCGGCCGCTGGTGCTTGTCGGTAAGGGGCTGACTTTCGATGCGGGCGGCATCTCCATCAAGCCGGGGCAGGGGATGGAGGAGATGAAGTTCGACATGTGCGGCGGGGCGGGCGTCCTCGGCGCCATGCAGGCGATCGGTGAGCTCAAGGTGCGGGCGAACGTGATCGGGATCGTCCCCTCCAGCGAGAACCTGCTGGGCGGACGCGCCATGAAGCCGGGCGACATCTTCCGCGCCCACTCCGGCAAGACGTTCGAGGTGGTGAACACCGACGCGGAGGGGCGGCTGATCCTGGCCGACGCCCTTTCCTACGCGCGCCGCTTCGATCCGGTTGCCGTGCTGGACGCGGCGACGCTGACCGGCGCCTGCGTCATCGCGCTGGGGCACCAGGCCACCGGCGTCATGGGCAACGACGAGGCGCTGATCGCCGAGGTGCGCGCCGCGGGCGACCGCACGGGCGAGCGCTGCTGGCAGCTCCCCATGTACGAGGAGTACCGCGAGCAGATCCGCAGCGACTACGCGGACATCAAGAACAGCGGCGGGCGCCCGGCCGGCGCCATCACCGCCGGCTGGTTCCTGCGCGAGTTCGTGTCGTACCCGTGGGCCCACCTGGACGTGGCGGGCACCGCGTGGGGCGAGGGGAAGCTGTCGTACCAGGTGAAAGGCGCCACCGGGGTGCCGACGCGCCTCTTCGTAGACTGGGTGCTGGCGCGCGCGGGGACGGGTTGACGCGGATCCTCCGCCCCTGCGCCCCGCTCCGGGCCGCCGCCATCATCGCGGCGGCCCTCGGTGCGCACTTCGCGGCGTCTCCACTCGCCGCGCAGGTTCCGCGCGACACCGTTCCGCGCCCGGCACCGCGCGACACCGTGCCTCGTCCGCCGCGCCGCGACACCATCCAGGTGACGGTGCCGCCCGAGGCACTGCGCGCCGACACCCTGCCGGACCGGCCGCGCCCCGACAGCACGGCGCGCGACTCGGCGGCGGCGGACACGCTCACGCCTGCGCCCAACTTTCCCGAGTTCCCGGTCGCGGCGGGAGCGCCCAGCTTCGGCGCTGCGGTGTGGGAGTTCACGCGCGAGGAGCTGGGCCGCTACCACAGCCTCACGCTGCTGGAGCTGCTCGACCGCATCTCGGGAATCCTGATCACCCGGTCGGGCAACTTCGGACGGCCGGCGGGAGTGGCGCTTCTGGGCGGCGGCGGCGGGCGCTTCCGAGTCTTCCTGGACGGCTGGGAGATGCGCGCGCTGAACGGCGCCTCCTTCGACCTGCAGCGCATCCCGCTGGTGGACGTTACCGCGCTGCGGGTGGAGCGCGACCTGAACGAGGTGCGGGTGGAGATCTCCACCTTTCGCCTCCCCGACGCGCGCGCCTTCGCGATGATCGAGGGCGCGGACGGCGACTTCAACTCGCGGATCCTGCGCGGCTACTTCTCGCGCCCGCTGGGGCGGCGGTTCATGATGCAGGCGGGGCTCGACCTGTCGCAGAGCGCAGGATTCCGACGGCTGGACCCATTCAGCATAAACACGCTGATGGGCCGCCTTAGTTACCAGTTCCGCCCCGACTTCGGCCTTCAGCTCGACTACCGCCGCTCCGCCATCGACACGGAGCAGGAGGCGGGGAGCGCGATCTTTTTGCAGGAGAGCCTCGACCGCAATGAGATCGTTCTGCGCGGGCGCGGACGCTTCCTGAACCGCCTCTGGGTGGATGCGGGGATCGGGCAGAGCCGCGAGTCGCCCGCCGCGGCCGACTCCATCAACGCGGACGTCAGCTCCGTGCAGGGGTTCGGCCGCGCGACCATGGACATCGGCATCGGCAACGTCTCCGGCGCGTTCCGCCTGCACCGGGGCAACGAGGGGTCGTACGCGCCCAACGCCAGCGAGCTCTCCGCGCGCGCCGTCCTGGCGCCGCTCCCCTGGCTGACGGCGCGCGGCGAGGTGCGCCTGCGCACGCTCGGCGGCGAGGCGGGCACCGAGACGGACGCGATGGTGCGGGCCGGTCCCTTCGCCGGCGTCACGGTCTTCGGCCAGATCGGCGCCGGCGTGCGCGCCATCCCGTTCCTGGCCGACACCGCGCTCTCGCTGCGCACCTTTGGCGGGCTCGTGGGTCGCCCCCCGCTCGAGGTGCCCGACACGATCGGCGTGATCCGCCTCCTGGAGCCGACGCTCGCCGGCCTTCGCGCGGGGGCCGAGCTGGCGCGCGGCCCGTACCAGCTCGGCGCCGCGTTCGTCGCGCACGACGTGGAGTCGGTCGCGCCCTACGGCCTCTCGTTCGATCGAGGCGCGGGCCTCGCGGACGGCGGCGCGGTCACGGCGCTGGAGGGGTACGCGTCCGCGCCGGTTTTCTGGGAGACCGTGCGCTTCGACGGCTGGTTCGTCCGCCGCCTGGATACGGTGACGCGGCGCTACCTCCCGACCTACTTCGGCCGGGGCGCGCTGGAGTTCCGCAACGTCTACCGCGACGGAAACCTGGAGCCGCTGTTTCGGATCGAGGCGGTGGGCCGCGGCCGCAGCACCCTCCCCGGCGACACCGAGGAGACGACGGTCCTCACCCCGCGCTACACCGTCTTCAACCTCTTCGTGCAGGTCCGCATCGTGGACGTGCGCGTCTTCTACCGCCTCGACAACGCCTTCAACGCGCCCGGCCTCGACATCCCCGGCACCCGTATCGCCGGCTCGCGCGCGCTGTATGGGGTGCGCTGGTTCTTCAGGAACTGACGACGATGAACCCGAAGCGAAGAGGCGGAGCCGCGGACGAGAAAATCCACCGCGGCTCCGCCACAC